>DASRZR010000212.1:0-10476 GCA_035686185.1 Spirochaetia bacterium
CGGACGGGAAGATCTCCGTGGGCGTGAGCGCCTGCTCCATGGCGAGCGTGGCCGCGTTCAGGGACTGCAGCAGCCGCTCCGCGCGCTTGCGGGCGGTGATGTCCGTCACGATGGTGAGCGTGGCAGGGGCACCCTGGAATCCAATGAGGCGGGTCGTTACCAGCGCGTCCACGCGCCGTCCCTCGCGCGCCAAGAGGACCATCTCGAAGGGCGGGGCATCCCGGGCGTCCGCCTCCGGCCGGGCTGCCCTCTGCGCGAGCGTCTCGTAGCCCGGGGCGACGAGGGAGATCAGATCGAAGGTCGGAGCGTACAGTGTTTCCCGGGAATACCCCATGGAGACCTCGCACTGCCGGTTGGCGTACAGGATACGCTGGTCCGCGTAGATCAGGATCATGTTCGGGGACTCCTCGGCGAGGTTGCGGAACTTCTCCTCCGACTCCCGCAATCCTTTCTCCGTGCGCAGCCGCACCTCCAGCTCGCGCGTGACCTTCTGGTACAGCCGTGCGTTCTCCACTGCTACGCCGACCTGCTCGGCAATCGTGGCGGCCAGCAGCAGGTCTTCCGCGTCGTAGCGCCCGGCCCGGTAGGACTGGACGCTCAGCACGCCCACGAGACGGTCCCCCACGAGCATGGGGGCCCCGATCCAGGAGGCGGGAACCCGGCCCGATCCCCACAACCGCAGGCTCTGTCCTTCTCCGGCCGGATCGTTGATCAGCACGGGAGCGCGGCTCTCCACGACCTGGGCCGTGAGCCCCGGTCCGACCGGCTCCCGCACGGGCGGCTCGCGTCGGCCCTCGTCGACCATGAGGCGGAACTCCAGCATCCCGGAGGTCTCCTCGTGCAGGGCGATGAAGAAGGCATCCGCCTCGAAGATCGGCGTGACCTCCCGGTAGACGGTCTCCAGGAGGTCATCCAGGTCCAGCACGGCGCCGGAAGCGGCCGAGATCCTGTTCACCAGCGCCAGGCGCTCGGCCCGGCGGCGTGTCTCCTCGTACAGGCGCGCGTTCTCAATGGAGGAGGAAATCTGGTCCGCGATGGTCTGCAGCGTGAGCATGTCCGGTTCACCGAACGCCCCCCGACTTCGGCTCTGGGCATCCAGCACGCCGATCACCCGGCCGCTGCGCATGATGGGCACGGAGAGCTCGGACCTCGTCTGCGTCGAATCCAGCAGCCCCACGTAGCGGGAGTCCCGGCGCACGTCCCCCACCACCAGCGGGCGCCCCTCGGAGGCCACCCACCCGCACAGGCCTTCGCGCCCCACGGCGAGCCGGAACGTGCCGATGTGCGCTCGCGCCGCCGGGTGGGTGGAAGCCTTCAGGACGAGGTCGGCGCCCTCCACGAGGAACACGGCCACGGTGAGGTAGTCAAAGGACTGGCGGACCAGGGCCGCGGCCTGGTTCAGGAGCTCGTCCAGCGGGAGAAGCGTCGTGGTCCGGCGTCCGATCTCGGCGATCAGCTCCTGTCGGTGGGCCCGCTCCCGAAGGCTCACCGTGAGGTCATGCAGCGGGTTGAACAGCTGCAGACGAGTTACCCCCCAGCCGAGCAGGGCCACGCTGCCGACGTTCGTGAGGGCCATGACCGGGAGGTGCGGCTGGATCAACCCACCCGCCACGAACCCCCCGAACTGCAGGCCCGCGCTCAGCGCGATGGACCAGCCGCGCCGCCGGCCCACGCTGCTCACCGACAGCAGGCTGGCCGCCAGCAGGAGCGCCGTGGGCACCAGCATGGTCAGGAAGCCGGGCTCCGTGATCCGGTAGAACAGCAGTCCGTCCGGGGAAAGCAGCGGCTGCTCCACCAGCCGGCCCCTCAGCAGCGCCGGCAGCAGCGCCAGCAGGGCCACGGTCGCGGCCGCCAGCGCGCCCAGAGGCCACCAGCCCTCCTGTCCCGAGAACCGGATGCAGAACAGGAGGAGGGCCGCGGCGCTGAGCGCGAAGAACATCGCCACCAGCTCCAGCAGCGCCTGCGGGTTCCCGACGGAAAAGTGAAGCGCCAGCCTCAGGAGCACGGAGCAGGCGACGAACCCGGTCTCCGCGCCCGCGAAAAGGACAAAGCTCCTGTTCAGAGGCTTGTCCAGGCCGGCGCCGCTTACGGCCAGCAGCAGGCCGGCGCACAGCGCGAGGGAGACCGAGAGCGCGGACAGGTCGAGGCCCAGCAGGAACGGCATTGCTTCAGCCTCGCGGGTTCCGGCGCATGGTCACACGCGCTTTCCGTGGAGTGTGTCCATCCGGATGGCAATCACCCCCGTGCGGGCAAGAGACTCCGGGCGGTAGGCCGGGCGCTCACCGGACGAGCCCGCGCCGTGTCCATAGTGGCGCATGATCGCATCGAGCCCCCGGAGGCGTTCCTCTTCTTCCTGGACGATACGGGCGCGACCGGTGCCCACGATGCTGCGCCCGGATGCCGTGGAAGCGCAGGGCGTGGCGCCTGCCGAGATCACCGGGTCGGTGACCGCGCAGAAGCCGACCACGGGGTCTGCTTCCAGCAGGTCGATCTTCGTGCCGGCCAGGGCGCTGTGCACGTACAGCGTGTCCCCGACCCGTCCGAAGCACACGGGCACGACGTAGGGGGCCGGCTCCGCCCGCAGGGCCAGGGAAAGGATGGGCGCGGAGTCCAGGATCTCGTCCAGCGACTCGCGCTCGGTGATCTCCTTCTCGCGTCGCCTCATGGGTCGGTCCGTATCGCGGGCTCGAGTGGCATCGTCCGGTCCTTTGAAATTGCTCGTGTGGGGGACGTTTGCAATGTAACTGGAATGATAGTAGTGGAGATAGCGAATCAGACCACAACCGCCCCCGTTTGTCAAACCGAATGCACGGAGAGCGTGCGGACTCGTGACGTGGTGCTCGGAGGCCGCGCGTGCTAACGTGCCGGCATGAGCTACCGGCCCCGCGACGATCGCTACGAAACGATGAAGTACGCCCGCTGCGGCGCGAGCGGCATCCAGCTTCCGCTGGTGTCCCTCGGGCTGTGGCACAATTTCGGATCCCGCGCCTCCGACGCCGCCTGCCGGCAGATGCTGTGCGCGGCCTTCGACCGGGGAATCACCCACTTCGACCTGGCCAACAACTACGGGCCCCCGCCGGGTTCCGCGGAAACGAGGTTCGGCCGGATCCTCCGGCGCGACTTCTCATCGCTGCGGGACGAGATGATCATCTCCACCAAGGCCGGCTACCTGATGTGGCCGGGGCCCTATGGAGAATGGGGATCGAAGAAATACCTCGTGGCAAGCCTGGACCAGAGCCTGAAGCGCATGGGCCTGGAGTACGTGGACATCTTCTACTCCCATCGTCCGGACCCCCAGACGCCGCTGGAGGAGACGATGGCGGCGCTGGACCTGGTGGTCCGCCAGGGCAAGGCGCTGTACGTCGGCATCTCCAACTACAAGCCTCCGGAGGCGCGCCGCGCCGTTGAGATTCTTCGCCGGCTGGGAACGCCCTGCCTCCTGCACCAGCCCTCCTACTCCCTGCTCAACCGCTGGGTGGAGGACGGCCTGCTCGACCTGCTGGCCGAACAGGGCGTGGGGTGCATCGCGTTCTCACCGCTCGCCCGCGGGCTGCTCACGGATCGCTACCTGGTGGGGATACCCGCGGACTCCCGGGCGGCCGGGCCCAGCCCGTTTCTCCGGCAGGAAGAAATCACGGAGCCGCTTCGGGCGCGGCTGCGGGCCCTGAACGAGATCGCCCGGGCGCGCGGGCAGAGCCTGGCGCAGATGGCGCTGGCGTGGGTGCTGCGCTCCGGACGGGTCACGTCGGTCCTCGTGGGGGCCAGCCGGCCGTCCCAGATCGCCGACTGCGCCGGGGTGGTCCGAAGCGCGCCGTTCACGAGCGAGGAGCTCGCCCGGATCGACGCGGCCCTGGCCTAGAGGCGGACCTTCTCGGGGCGCCTCCGGCGGTCCGAGGTGAAGCTTGCCTCCAGGTAGGCCTGCACCCGCGCGCCGTTTGCAAAGTCTGACTCGTCGCTGTGGCCCTTCTTCACGGCCGCGGCGAACCTTTCGTACTGGGAGGGCACGCGCGGGGCGCGGACCTCTTTCCACGACGGTGCGCGACGGGAAGCGCCCATGCGGGCCACGAGGAATGATTCCACGGATCGATCCAGGTCAATGTCGACGGCGCCCCGGTCCCCGTACACCCGGACCTTCAGGCTGTTGACCTGGCCGGTGGCCCACCGGGTGGCATGCACGGTGCCCAGCCCGCCATCGGCGAACGTCACGGAGGAAACAAAGCTGTCATTCGCGTCCAGCACGTAGGGCCCGACGCGGTTCTCCGGCACGCCCTTGTCAAAAGTGCCCAGCCGGCAGGAAATCTCCGAAAGCGGGCCGCAGAGAAAGGCGGCCAGGTCGTAGATGTGGCAGCCGACGTCCCCCAGCACGCCGCCGCTTCCATGCCGACGGGAGAGCCGCCACGTGAAGGCCTCCGTTGTCCGCCAGTCTCCCCACGTGTCCTGCACCAGCCAGCTCTGCAGGTAGCTCGCCTCCACGTGGAGCACCCGGCCGATGCCTCCGCCACGGATCAGTCCGGCGGCGGCCTGGACGCAGGCGGCGTTTCGGTAGGAAAAGTTCACGTGCGTGACCGCGCCGGCCTGGCGCGCCGCGTCCCGCATGTGAACGGCGTCCGCCAGCGTGGTGGCCAGCGGCTTCTCGCACATCACCGCGAGCCCCTCCCGGAGGGCCGCCAGGGAGAGGGGGGCGTGGGAGTCGTCCGCGGTGACGATACTCACCGCGTCCAGCTTCTCCGATGCGAACATCTGCCGGTAGTCATCGAAGGATTTCGGGATTCGCCACTCGGCGGCGAACCGGCCGGCCCGCTCCCTGTTCACGTCGCAGCAGGCGGCCAGGGCTACTCCCTTGATGGCGGTGAAGTTCTTTGCATGCGTGGCGGCCATGGCGCCGCAGCCGATGATGCCCAGTCGGATCATGGCCGCCACTGTACGTGGTTCACGTCTGCCAGTCCAGAACGTAGCGTCCTTCGGCGTCGGTGAATCCCCCCACGACGATCATGATCAGGTCGATCAGCACCCAGATCCCCAGCCCGCCGAGCGTGAAGATCATGGCCACGCCGGTCCCCACCTTGCCGACATAGAAGCGGTGTACGCCCAGTCCCCCCAGGAACACGCACAACAGGAGCGCCGCCAGGCGGCTGTGGGGGCTCACCGACTTCTCGGAGCGGTAGCCGGGGCCCATGGCCGACGTGCGCAGCGCGGCCCCGCAGCTCGGGCAGAACGAGGTCTCCGCGGCGACCTCCTTGCCGCACTTGTGGCAGAACATCGATCTCACCTCCGTGATCTACGGTGAAACCCCGCCGGCAGCGCTTTGCGTCACCGGGGAGCATGCCCGGCGGCCGGCCGGAGCTAGTACTCGTACTTCTTGTGGATGGCCGTGAGCAGGTCTCCCATCTTCAGGAAGATGCTCACCAGCTCGGGATCGAACTTCTTGCCGGCCTGGTAGCGGATGTAGTGAAGCGCGTGCTCCTGGCGCCAGCGGTCCTTGTACGCGCGCTGGGACACCAGCGCATCGTAGACGTCCGCGATCGAGACCACCCGGGCCGACAGCGGGATCTCGGGTCCCTGCTTGCCGGGGCCGAGGTAGATCTTGTCGGCGTACAGGTCATCGATGCGCCCGGGGTAGCCGCTGCCGTCCCAGTTCTCATGGTGGTTGAGCGCCACCTCCGCGGACACGTAGTCCCAGAACGACGTGGCGCGCCGGAACAGACGCGCGCCCAGCACCGTGTGCAGCTTCATGGACAGTTTTTCGTCGAACGTGAGCTGGCTCGGTTTCTTCAATATGGTGTCACTGATGGCCACCTTGCCTACGTCGTGCAGGATGGCCGCGGTGCGCAGGACGTCCCGGAACTTGCGGATCTCCCGGGAGGACACGGCGCGCTTGGTGGCCCACTTCTCGTACAGCTCCACGGAGTAGGCACCCACGCGCTTGGCGTGCTGGCTGGTCTCGAACGGGTCCCGCAGCTCGGCCAGCTCCACCATCCGCAGCACCATCTCGCGGGACAGGCGCGCCTTCTCGATGGCGTCCGCCGCGTGCTGCGCGAACTGGGAGATGAACATCTTGTCGTCCATGGAGAAGGCGACGACCTCGCCCGAGTCGCTCTTGGCGTTGATGAGCTGCAGGACGCCGACGATCTCGTTCTCCCGGGTCTTCAGCGGGACGCCGAGGATGGACTTCGTATGGTAGTGAGTCTTCTGGTCGAAGGCGGGATTGAACGTGAAGGACAGGTCGCTCTGGATGTGGTACACGTCGTCGATCAGGATGGGCTCGCCGGATTTCGCCACGTAGCCGGCCAGAGAGCCCTTGTCCACGGGAAGTGACGCCCCGCTGGGGACGTACTTGTCCTTGGTCTCCCCCCGGAACAGCGTGTCGTTCTGCACGAAGCTGAAATAGAGGTTCTCCCGGGAGAGCAGGTAGATGGTGCCGGCGTCCGCCATGACGAAGTGGCGGGCTTCCGTGAGGATGCTCTCCAGCAGGGAGTCGAGATCCTTGATCGTGAACAGGGACTCAATGGTCCTGAAAAGCTTCTGCGTGTCGCGTTTCATCGGAGAGCGTTCACCCCACCCGCGAACGCAGCCACAGTATAACGGCTGCGTGAGCCGCACTCAAGCGGCATGCAGGACCGCGCGCAGTTCGGCAATAGTTGCGCAGTAGGCTACCGCGTGCGCGCGCATGTAGCGCTCGATCTCCTCCACCCGGTGGCTCCAGCCTGCCGCCGCCACGTCCACTCCCGCGGCGCGCGCCATGAGCACGCCCGGCTTCAGGTCATCCACGACGAGCGCTTCCTTCGGATCGCAGTGCAGCCGCCCAAGGGCTTCCTGGACGGGCCAGGGACTTGGCTTGCGCCGCAGGGCCTCCGGCTCCCATCCGAAGATGATGTCCGGGATGAACGTTCCCCCGGAGCCGGCCCGGTAGTGTGACTCGATCACCCCGGCCTCGGAGTGCGAGATCACCACGACCCGTCCGCCGGCCTGCCGGTAGTCGCGCAGGAGGTCGAGGAAGCCAGGGAAGAACGGCGGAACGTGACCGCTCGTCCAGCGGCGCCAGATGGCGAGCTCGCGCTCCATCTCCGCATCGGTCAGGCCGAGGTCTCCCTGCAGGTAGTCCATGATTCCGTGGAAGTTGTGCAGGAGCCACTGCTCGCGCGTGGGGGGCGTGCGCCCCGGCCGCAGTTCCGCCAGCGCGTCCAGGTGGGCCGGGTAGTGGATGGCGGCGGTGCTGTCCACCGCCGTGTCGTCGTGATCCACCAGGATGCACCGGTAACGAAGCCTCATTCCAGGAACCATGGTACGGACGCTCATGGACATCGTCAACGCGTATTTACTATACTAGTACCAATGAGTCGGGGAACGGCGCGTGCAGGGTGGGGAGTCGCCGGACTGCTGTTCGCCGGCGTCCTGTGCTCCTGCTCCATCAACCAGCTCGCGGTGCGGACCGTCGGCGGGTTCCTTGCCGGCAGCGGCCAGGGCACGGTGTTTACCGGTGACGACGATCCCGAGCTCGTGCGGGACGCGCTGCCGTTCGCCATGAAAACCTACGAGAGCCTGCTGGACGCCGATCCGGGCAACGCGCCGCTGGCGCTCGCCACCGGCCGGGCCTTTGTGAGCTACGCGTTCGCCTTCGTGCAGACCCCGGCGAGCATGCTGCCGGCCGGGCAGGTGGACGAGCAGAAGGCGGGCTACCTCCGGGCGAAGAAGCTGTTCCTTCGCGGCCGGGACTACGTCCTGCAGGGACTGGAGACCCGGCACCGGGGGTTCCGCGCGCTCCTGGACCGCAACGAGGTGGCCGCGGCGCTGAAGCTGACGCGCCGGGATGATGCCGACTACCTGTACTGGACGGCCGCCGCGTGGATGGCGGCGTTCAGCGCGGACCCGTTCGACTTCTCCCTCATCGTCGCCGTGCCGCGCGCCGTCGCGCTCCTCCAGCAGGTGAACGCGTGGGATGATGCCTACGGGGCCGGTTCGGTCCAGGAGATCCTCATCTCGTTCTACGGCGGAGCGCCCGCGGACATGGGCGGCGGGGAAGACAAGGCGCGGGCCGCCTTCCAGCGCGCCGTGACGCTGTGCGGCGGCCGGAGGGCCGGACCCTACCTGGCGCTCGCCACGTCCGTGAGCGTGAAGAACCAGAACGCGGACGAGTTCCGGGACCTGCTGGGAAAGGCACTCGCCATCGACGTGAACGCGGACGTGCCGGACCGGCTGGTGAACATCATCAACCAGCGCAAGGCGCGGTGGCTGCTGGAACACGTGGACGACTTTTTCCTCACCGAGGGGGGTGAATCATGAGGCGGCGGATCCTGCTGGCGGCCCTGGTCATCGGGCTGCTCGTGACGGCCGGCGCCTCCGCGCTGACCATCAAGCTCGGGAGCCTTGCACCGGTGGGGTCGCCGTGGGAAACGGCGGCCCGGCGGATGGCGGCGGAGTGGGAGCGGATCTCCGGCGGCTCGGTCACGGTGAAGCTCTACGCGGGCGGGATTGCCGGGGACGAGCCGGACATGATCCGCAAGATGCGCATCGGTACGCTGAACGGCGCGCTCATCACCGTCACCGGCCTTCAGAACATCTTCAACGGCGTGAAGACGCTCTCCTATCCCCTGCTGCTGAGAAACGACGCGGAGCTTTCCTACGTGCTGGACCGGATGAAACCGTTCTTCAGCCAGGAGATCCAGAGCCGCGGCTTCCAGCCCGTCATGTGGGCGCCCAGCGGCTGGGTGTACTTCTTCTCCCGCGCGCCGGTGGTGGCGCCGGCCGACTTGAAGAAGGAGAAGCTGTGGGTGTGGAGCGGGGACCCGGACGAGGTCCAGGCCTACCAGGCGGCGGGGTTCCAGACGGTGTCCGTGGCAGCCACGGACCTCATGACGTCCCTGCAGGGCGGAATGGTGGACGCGCTGGTGACCAGTCCGCTGGTAGCGGCCTCCAGCCAGTGGTTCGGCATTGCCGGCAACATGACGCAAATGAAGCTGGCCCCGCTCTGGGGCGCCGGCGTGGTCAGCATGAAGACGTGGTCCCAGGTTCCCGCGGACCTTCAGCCCAAGCTGCTGGACGCGGCGCAGAAGGTCGCTGATTCCCTTGCCCCCGATCTACAGAAGGCGGACAGCCAGGCCATTGACGTGATGCTGAAGTACGGGCTGAAGATAAGCCCGGTGCCGGCGGCCACGGCCACGCAGTGGGCGGACCTGCTTCAGAAGACGTTCGCCCCCCTGGTGGGCCGCACGTATGACCGGCAGTCATTCGACATGGTCACGCAGTACCTGGCGGAGTACCGCAAGGCGCACCCGGGGGAGTGAGCCGGGAGCCGGGCGGCGGCTACAGGCAGTCGATCCCGCTGTGCAGCGGGTTGTGCGGGTCCGGAGTGTTATTGAGGTAGTAGAACGCGGAGCGGATCTTCGTCCCGTTCTGTTCCGAGATCCTCCCCTCCTTCAGCCAGACGCTGACCGTGCGCGAGTTCCTCTGGAACATGCGCGCCAGCGCGGCGGGAGACATGTCGTAGGTCCTGCTGATCCACTTCAGCATGGCCTGGGGGGTCTTCTCGCGCATCCACTTCCTCCTCGACGTCCCGGTCCATATATCGGACGCGGAAGCCATTGGCTGAATGCCACCAAGGTCTGATATACTGGCGATGAGGAAGTGACCTCTCGTCATGCGACGCCCTGTTCTGTTGTTCACGTCAACCCTGTTCCTGTTCGGGTCCCTGGCGCTTTCCGCCCAGGCCCGGGTGGTGGACGTGCTTACCGTGTCCGCGGCCATCGATCCCATCTCCGCGCGCTACATTGCCCGGGGCGTGGACCGGGCCGGCCGGGACGGCGCGGAGCTGCTGGTCATCGAGCTGGACACGCCCGGCGGCCTGGGCTCCTCCATGGATGATATCGTGGCCAAGGTGCTTGCCTCCCCGGTTCCCGTGGCGGTGTACGTGTCCCCGCCCGGCGGGCGCGCCGCTTCTGCCGGCGTGTTCGTGGCCATGGCGGCGCACGTGGCGGCCATGGCGCCAGGAACCCACATCGGCGCGGCCCATCCGGTGAGCTCCAACGGGTCCGACATCCCCGGTGCCATGGGGGACAAGATCCTCAACGATGCCGTGGCCACGCTGCGGTCCCTGGCGGACCTGAGGGGTCGGCCGGCCTCGTGGGCGGACGACGCCGTGCGGCGCAGCCAGTCCCTGACGGAAACCGAGGCAGTCAGCCGCGGCGTGGTGGACCTCGTTGCCCCGAGCCTGGGGGACCTGCTGGCCCGGCTGGACGGCCGGACCGTGAAAATGCCCTCCGGGTCCGTGACGCTGCACACGCTGGGCGCCGAGGTGCGGCGGATCCGTCCCACGTTCATGGACTCCATCCTCGCGTTCCTCATCAACCCCGACATTGCCTACATCCTGCTGGTGATCGGCATCTTCGGGGTGATTTTCGAGCTCACCTCCCCAGGGGCGATTGCGCCGGGGGTTGCCGGAGGCATCGCCCTGCTGCTCGCCTTCATCGCATTCGGAAACCT
>DASRZR010000213.1:0-6822 GCA_035686185.1 Spirochaetia bacterium
CAGACGCAGCGCCTCTCCTTCCATCAGCACGACGCGAAGCGGCGCGTCCGAGCCGGCGCCCTCCGAGGCACGGCGGCCGACGCCGTTCAGGAAAAGACTGACATCGATGGTGCTCATATCTGTTCTCCTTGCTCCAGCGGAGCGGGGGCAACCTTGGTTGATTCCTTGAACGATGAAAGAACGATGTTCGTGACCGAACGGCCGGAGTCCGCGTTGTCCTTGATGGCGAGGAGCAGCCGCTCAAGCTCTTTCGGCCCGGAGGCCCGGATCTTCAGGATGTAGCAGTCTTCCCCTGCCACGTTGTGACATTCCAGGATGTCCGGCTCCTGCTCGCACAGCTTCTGCACGGCCGTGCGCAGGCCGTCATGGTTGGACACGGTGAGCCGGGAAAAGGCCAGCAGGGGCTTGCCCATCTTCTCCGCATCCACCACGGCCACGTAGCCCTTGATGACTCCCTTGCGCTCCAGCTTCTTCACCCGCTCGTGCACGGAGGAGACCGTCAGGCCGACGGATTCCGCGATCTCGGCGTTGGACAGCTTGGCGTTGCCCTGAAGGAGGTCGAGTATCTTGCGGTCTATCTCGTCTACCATGACTCAATGATACACCCATTTGCAGTTATCGTCAAATATTATTTGGTGTTTAGATCGATATGCCGAATATTTTACGGCGATATGCATAAACATCGATAATTGATTCGGAAACACCCATCCGCAAGGTCTCCTTGAAACCGCCCCGGCTCTCCGCTAAGATCACCACCATGCGAAAGCTCATACAGCAGTACGCAAAAGACCTCACCTCCGGACGCCTGGGGTCGGGGTACGAGCATTCTTTCCGCGTCTACCACCTGGCCCGGGAAATCGGGGAAGACGTGGAGCACGACGAGGAAGTCCTTCACGCGGCCTGCTTCCTGCACGACATTGAGATGTCCGTGGGCCATCCGAAGAGCTCGGCGGACCGGGCGGAAGCCATCCTGCACGAGACCGGTTTCGACCCGGAGAAGATCCCGCTCGTGGTGGACGCCATCATCAACCACATGCCCACCGGCAATCCCTCCAGCGTGGAAGGCAAGCTGTTGTTCGATGCGAACCTGCTGGATTCGATCGGCGCCGTGGGCTTTGCCCGGCTCTCGGTGGGCGCGTTCATCTGGTACAACATGAAGACGATGCAGGAGATCCTGCAGTACGTGGCGCGCGAGCTGTCGTTCACGGAGAAGTTCCACTTCGAGAAGAGCCGGGAGCTCGCCGCGGAGAAGATCGCCTTCACGCGGTCGGCCATAGACCAGTTCTCCAAAGAGCTGCACCTGTAGGGACCGGCAGACTCCGTGCCCGTGCTCTCCCGCCGGTTCCTCGCCGAAGGACACCTCATCGATTCCGGTCTCCTCACCCGGATGCTGAACGTCATCGTGGACGAAGGCGCGGACTACCGGGTGATCGACTTCTCCATGGGCAAGGTCCGCACGGACTCCTCCCGCCTGGAGCTGGAGGTGAGCTGCGCCGACGAAGGCCGGCTGGAGGCGGTGAGCGGTCACCTGGTGAACCAGGGCTGCTACGAGAAAGACGCCCCGGAAGCGCTCCTGAAGCCCGCCCCGAAGGACTCCTGTGTTCCCGATGACTTCTACGCCACCACGAACCGGCGCACCGAGGTGTTCCGACGCGGACGCTGGCGCGAGGTGGCGGACATGCGCATGGACGGCGCCATCGTGGAGACGGCGGACGGCCTGGCATGCCGCCTGATCCGTGACGTGAAGGCCGGCCAGCAGGTCGTCTGCACGAGCCGCTCGGTGCGCGTGGTACCGCTGTTCCGGGAGGCCGACGGGGAAGAGTTCGGCTTCATGACCAGCGACGTGTCCTCGGAGCGTTCCGTGGACGTGGCCATCGGCCGGGTGGCGGACATGATGCGCCGTCAGAAGGCCGCCGGCGGACGCCTCGTGGTGGTGGCCGGCCCCGTGGTCATCCATACCGGTGGAGGCGCGGCCCTCGCTTCCCTCGTTCGGCGAGGCTACGTGGCAGGCCTCCTGGCGGGAAACGCGCTGGCCGTCCACGACGTGGAGAACGCGCTGTTCGGCACCTCCCTGGGCATCTCCCTTCAGACCGGCAAACCGGTGTTCGAGGGTCACCGCAACCACCTGCGGGCCATCAACGCGGTGTTCGCCCACGGCTCCATCTCCCGCGCGGTTCAGGACGGCGCCATCACCTCCGGCATCATGTACGAGTGCGTCACCGCCGGGGTTCCCTTCGTGCTCGCCGGCTCCCTGCGGGACGACGGGCCGCTGCCGGAGACCCAGATGGACATGCTGGCGGCCCAGCGCGCCTACGCCGGCATGGTGAAGGGTGCCTCCGCGGTGATCATGCTTTCCAGCATGCTTCACTCCATTGCCACGGGGAACATGATCCCCGCCTCCTGCCGCACGATCTGCGTTGACATCAACCCCGCGGTCGTGACAAAACTCTCCGACAGAGGCTCCGGACAGACCATCGGCATCGTCACGGACGTGGGGCTGTTCCTGAGAGCGCTCGTGGAAAAACTGTAAGAGGTAGCTCACGTCGATGGACCAGTCCTCCGGCTCCGCCGCGGCAGGTGCCGCGCCGAGGGAGCTTCATCCCCTCGAAGTCAAAGTCCTTCTCCGCTATGGCGCCGGGGACGCGCTCGGTCACGCGCGCCTGGCCGCGGACCTGGGCTACAACACCGGTCAGGCCAACCAGGCACTGAGCTGGCTTGCCGCCAAGGGCTTCGTGGCGGAGAGCGGTCGCACCGCGCGCGTGCTCTACGAGATCACCGACTTCGGACGGGAATGCCTCCAGAAAGGCACGTACGAACAGAGGATCGTGGCCGCGGTGGCGGAGGCCGGGGCTCTTTCCCTTCCGGAGATCGCGAAGAAGCTCGGCATCGAGCAGAAGGACGTCGGTTCGGCGTTCGGCGGTCTGTCCAAGGACAACGTGCTGGCCATGGACGCGGACAAGCGCGCCGCGCTGGCCCCGGGAGGCGCCGAGGCGCTGGCCCCGCGGCAGGCGGCCCTTCAGTCCCTCCTTTCCCAGGCGCAGGCCGGGCCGCTGGATGAGTCGGCGCTGACGCCGGCGGACCGGCAGCTCGCCTCGTCCCAGGCAAAGAAGCGCGGCGCTGCCGGGAGCCTGTTCCGGCTCGTGGAACGGGAAGAGGTGACGTTCACCGTCACCGAGGCGGGCGCGCAGGCCGCCACCGGGCTGAAGAAGTCCGGCGCCACGGGAGAAGAGGCCGGAGCGCTGACGCCGGAGATGCTGAAAACCGGCGCCTGGAAGACGGTGCAGTTCCGCCGGTACAACATCGACGTGCCGCCCACGCGCACGCCGCTGGGCCGCGGCAACCCGTACTGCGCGTTCCTGGCGCGCCTGAAGGACACGCTGGCATCCCTGGGATTCGAGGAGTTCGACGGTCCGCTGGTGGAGACCGAGTTCTGGAACGGGGATGCCCTCTTCATGCCGCAGTTCCATTCCGCGCGGGACATCCACGACGTCTACTACGTGAAGGAACCCACGCACGCAAGGAGCATCGAGCAGCCCTGGCGCGACCAGGTGGCAGCCACCCACGAGAACGGCTGGAAGACGGGAAGCCGCGGCTGGGGATACACGTTCGACCACGACTTCACCCGGAGGCTGATCCTGCGCAGCCAGGGTACGGTGCTCTCCGCCAGGCAGCTCACCCATGCCCGCGTACCGGGCAAGTACTTCGGCGTGGTGCGCTGCTTCCGCTACGACCGGGTGGATGCCACGCACCTGGCGGACTTCTACCAGACGGAAGGCATCGTGCTGGGAGAAGAGGTGAACCTCCGCACGCTCCTGGGGCTGTTGAAGATGTTCGCGGAAGAGGTCGCCATGGCCCGGGAAGTGAAGTACGTGCCGGGCTTCTTCCCGTTCACGGAGCCGTCCGTGGAAGTCCACATCCGCCACCCGTCCCTGGGATGGTTCGAGCTGGGCGGGTCCGGCATCTTCCGACCCGAAGTCACCGAGCCGCTGGGAATCAAGGTACCGGTCCTGGCCTGGGGCCTTGGCATCGACCGGATGGCGATGACATCCATGGGCGTGCACGACATCCGGGACCTGTTCACGACCTCCATAGACGACGTGCGCCAGCGGAGGACCCGGTAGATGCCGAAAATCGACGTCAACGAAGAGCTGTTCTTCTCCACGCTGGGCCGCCGCTACGAGGAAGAGGAGCTGAAGGCGCTGCTGGTGGCGGCAAAGGCGGAGCTGGACGACTGGCCCAAGGGGGAAGGCGTCCTGCGCGTCGAGCTCAACGACACGAACCGCCCCGACCTGTGGTCCACGCTGGGGCTGGCCCGGCAGCTTTCCATCTATCTTACCGGCAAGGTCCCGTCCTATCCGTTCTTCTCCCGCAAGGGCGCCGCGCAGAAAACGGACGAGCGGCGCGTGATCGTGGACCCGGGGCTGAAGGACGTGCGGCCGTTCATCGGCAGCTTCGTGGCGGAGGGACGGGAGGTCACCGACGCGCTGCTGCGGGAGATCATCCAGTCCCAGGAGAAGCTGTGCGGGAACTTCGGCCGGAAGCGCAAGACCATTGCCATGGGCGTCTCCCGGGCAGACCTCGTCACCTGGCCCGTTTCCTATTCCGCGGCAGACCCCGACAATACGAGGTTCATCCCGCTTGACTACGACACGCCGCTTTCCATGCGCCAGATCCTTTCCGAGCATCCCAAGGGCAAGGAATACGGCCACATCGTGGCGGGTCACGCGCGGTTCCCGCTGCTGCAGGACGCGAAGCACGAGGTGCTCACGTTCCCTCCGGTCATCAACTCGGCGCTCATCGGCGGCGTGAAGCCGGGAGACACAAGGCTGTTCGTTGACCTCACCGGCCCGGACCTGGACGTGATCCTGATCGCGGTGGCCATCGCCGCCTGCGACTTTGCGGACATGGGCTTCACCATCCGGCCCGTGGCCGTGGAGTACCCCTGGGACACGCCGCACGGCCGCACGATCGTGACCCCGTACTACTTCCAGAAGGACACCACGCTGCGCGTGGCGGAGGCCAGCAAGCGCCTGGGGGAGGAGCTCAGCGTCGAACAGGCGGCGGCCAGCATCCGCCGGATGGGAAGCGCGGTGCGCGTGGCCGGCGCCGAGATCATCGTCACGCCGGCGGAATACAGGAACGATTTCCTCCACCCCGTGGACGCCATAGAGGAGATCATGATCGGCCGCGGAATGGACTCGTTCACGCCGGTGATGCCGCGTGACTTCACCGTGGGCCGGATCTCCGCCGCGGAGGAGTACTCCCGACGCGCGCGGGAGATCATGATCGGCCTGGGCTACCAGGAGATGATCTACGGCTACCTGGGTTCCCGGCGCGACCTCGTGGACCGCATGGGCACGGACGGGCGGGATGCCATCGAGATTGCCAACCCCATGACGGAAAGCTTCAACATGGTGCGCAACTCGATCCTGCCGAACCTGCTGCAGTCGGAGGCCGCCTCCGCGCACGCCACCTACCCGCACCGCATCTTCGAGATCGGGAAGACAGCGGTCCGGGATCCCTCCGACAACTCCGGGACGCGTACGGACAACACGCTGGCGTTCCTGCTGGCGGACCGGGAGGCGGGGTTCAACGAGGTGGACGCCCACGCGCTGGCGCTGTTCTTCTACCTGTCCCGCGAGCCGAAGCTGGCGCCGCTGGACGATCCCCGGTTCCTGCCGGGGCGGGCGGCTTCCGTCAGTGTCGGCGGACGGACCGTTGGCGTCATGGGCGAAATCCATCCCCAGGTGCTCTCCAACTGGGGCATCGAGATGCCGTGCGCGGCCGTGGAGCTGAACCTGGACTTCCTGCGGGAGTGAGGCGGATCATGGATGCGACCATCAGCGTCGTTGCCCTGGCGTGGCAGGACGGAACGAACATCGTCATCGGCCAGTCCCATTTCATCAAGACCGTGGAGGACGTCTCCGAGATCGTGACGGGCACGGTCCCCGGCGCGAAGTACGGCCTGGCCTTCTGCGAGGCCTCGGGGCCGTGCCTCATCCGCACGGAGGGCAACGACCCCGCGCTCGTGGCGGACGCGGCGCGCTGCGCGCAGGCCGTGGGCGCGGGACACACATTCTTCCTCGTGCTGAAAAACGCCTACCCCATCAACGTGCTCACCGCCATCAAGGCCTGCCCCGAGGTCTGCCGGATCTTCTGCGCCACGGCCAACCCGGTGCAGGTGCTGGTGGGAATCACGGCGCAGGGCAACGGCATCCTTGGCGTGATAGACGGCAGCTCGCCGAAAGGCATTGAGGGCGATGCGGACAAGGCTGATCGCAAATCGATGCTGAGGAAGTTCGGCTACAAGTTCTGACGCGCCGGGTGGCCGTCCGCGATCCCGTTCTGCTTCCACAGGTCCGTGGCGCGGGCGAACTGGTCCCGCAGCAGGTCCACCGCGCGGGGCGGATCCTGCTCCAGGCAGTCCACGATGCGGGCGTGCATCTCCGGCCACTGGTCTTCCAGCGCGTGGTAGGTCTTCTCGTGCATCAGGGTCATGTTGACGTGCAGGCTGAGCTGCCGGGAGAACGAGTTCAGGAGCTCGTTGCCGGCAAGGCCAATGATCTCGGTGTGGAACTGGCGGTCCAGCTCGATGGCGCGGTGCTCCCGCACGTCGGTGGAAGACTCGCTGGAGAGCTGCCGCATGGCGGTCACGATTGACCGCAGACGGGCGATGGCCTGCGGGTCCCGGTGGCGCCGCGCGTGCATGACCGCGTAGCCTTCCAGGGCCTCCCTCAGCTCGTACACTTCCAGGATCATCTTGCGGGAAGGAATCCGCACCCGGCAGGCGCTGCGCGGCTTGATCGTGACTACGCCCTCGAA
>DASRZR010000214.1:0-12414 GCA_035686185.1 Spirochaetia bacterium
GAGCGCGCGGAGCCGGAGCCTACCCGCGACGAGCTGGACCGGGCGATACGCGCGCTGACGCGGAGGGAGAGGCAGGTCGCTTCGCTGCTGTGCAGAGACTGTCCGAATTCGGAAATCGCGGCGAGGCTGTTCATCAGCCGCCGGACCGTGGAAAGCCACGTCGCTCACATCTGCAGCAAGCTCGACGTGTCGTCGCGTCGACAGGCGGTAACTGCCATCATGCAGCGCGTCCGCGCTCACCGTGGGAGGTAACATTGAAGAAGCTGATCCCCCTGGCGGGGCTCGCCCGAGCCGTGACGGCTTTTTCGGTTGACACCCCAGCGTGACGCCAGTACCTTGCCGCCATGAGCAAAATCGCAGTCATCCCGGGTGACGGCACCGGCCCCGAGGTCGTCGCCGAGGGGATCAAGGTCCTCACCGCGGCGGGCAAGAAGTTCTCCATCCCGCTTGCTTTCACGACGTTCGATTGGGGCGGCGCCCACTACCTGAAGACCGGGGAGACGCTGCCGGACAACGCCGTGCAGACGCTGAAGGGGTACGACGCGATTTACCTCGGCGCCATCGGGCACCCGGATGTGAAGCCGGGCATCCTGGAGCAGGGCATCCTCCTGCGCCTGCGTTTCGAGCTGGACCAGTACATCAACCTCCGCCCCGTGCGGCTGTACCCGAACGTGGAAACGCCGCTGGCGGACAAGAAGCCGGACGACATCGACTTCGTCATCGTGCGAGAAAACGTGGAGGGCCTGTACATCGGCTCCGGCGGTTTCCTCAAGAAGGGCACGCCGGACGAGGTGGCCATCCAGGAGATGGTCTACACGCGCAAGGGGGTGGAGCGCTGCGTGCGGTTCGCCTTCGACCTGACGCGCAAGCGCAACAAGATGAAGAAGCTCACGCTCTGCGGCAAGACGAACGTGCTCACGTTTGCCCAGGACCTGTGGTACCGCACGTTCATGGAAGTGGCCAGAGAATATCCCGACATCAAGCCGGACTACGCGCACGTGGATGCCACCACCATGTGGATGGTGAAAAACCCGGAGTGGTTCGACGTCATCGTGACGGAGAACATGTTCGGAGACATCATCACGGACCTCGGGGCGATGATCCAGGGCGGCATGGGCGTGGCGGCCGGCGGCAACCTGAACCCGCAAGGCGTGTCCATGTTCGAGCCCATTGGAGGCTCGGCCCCCAAGTACACCGGCCAGAACGTGATCAACCCCGTGGCCTCCATCCTTGCCGGCGCGATGATGCTGGACCAGCTCGGTCACGAAAAGGCGGCCGCGGCCGTGGAGAAATCCGTGGTGGCGGTCATCGCGAAGATGCAGAGCATGGCGGCCGGCAAGATGGGGTATTCCACGAGCCAGATCGGTGACCTGGTAGCAGCCGGGCTGTAGCCCGCGCCGGGGGGCCGGGCGGCGTCACACGGCCCGGCCCCGCTCCCTACTGGTACAGCCCCCGGAGCTTCCCGTACACGGTCGGGTTCTCGATGAAATCCGTGTTGTCCACGAGCTGGTCGATTCCGCCCATCCGGACCGGCAGGCGTCGAAGCTCCTCGCTTGCCAGGGCTCCCAGGAGCGCGTTGGCAAACCGGTCCGACCTCATGACCGTGTAAGGCCGGCTCCAGAATTGCCGGGGGGACGGGTCCATGGGTCCCGTGACGGACAGCCGGTTGTGCATCTCCCCCAGGGCGCGGTAGATCTCCACGAGCGGCGGCTCCAGGGCCTCGTAGGTTGGCGCGGCCAGGGCCGCCGCAATGCGGCCCTCCAGCGCGGGGCCGCAGGAAAGCCGATGGAACGCGGTGCCGAGCCACTTGTCGTACGGCGCGTAGCAGCGCTCCATGAGGAAGCACAGCTTCATCACGTCCTTCAGCACGCGCGCGGCCACGATCTTCATCCCCGCGACGTCCCCCACCTCCGCGCACCGGCCAATGAACGCTTCCGCCTGGGAGAGCCTCTGCCACTGGCAGGCCATGCGGTACAGCCACACGTCGCGGGGATACTCGCGCAGCGCGGCGCGCGCGCGGGTCAGCGCCCCGTCCGGGTCGTGGAAGACCTCGCCGGCGGTCACCTCCAGGAGGCGCTGCTCCGGGAACACCAGCCAGTCCGCGAGCGAGAGCCCTGCCACGTCGTGCACCCCGAGGTGTCGGTGCAGCCACGCGGGAAGCGTGGTGATCTCGATCTTGTGGGGGACGGAGCCCTCCGCGGCGTGCGCGGGCACCCGGGTGCCGTGATCTTCCAGATCCGGTTCCGCGAACCCGACATCAAAGCCACGGAAAACGGGCGGAAGCCGGCGTTGCAGCTCCTCGTGCAGCCGGGGACTCGTCTCGGCAAATCCGGTAGTGGGGATGAAGACCTGGAACCGAGGGCCCCAGTCATGATCGGTGGACCGCTCCGTGTCGAACCCGAGCACGTCCGAGCCCTTGCCGACGAACGCCGCGGCGTACGAGCCGGGCGCCACGACGCTCTCTATGATGGCGCGGCCCGCCTCCTGGAAGAGCGCCCGACCGAGCACGAGGCCCGGGATGAAGCCGCCCGGCTCCGACATCCGGCTACACCCGCGGGAACTCCACGGTGGAGAAGTAGTCCTCCAGCGTCTCCGCCCGGCGGATCTGGGTCACGGTGCCGTCCGGGCGCAGCAGCAGCTCCGCGGAGCGCAGCTTGCCGTTGTAGTTGAAGCCCATGGCGTACCCGTGCGCGCCCGTGTCGTGGATGACCACCACGTCCCCCTCCTCCACCTTCGGGAGGCTGCGGTCGATGGCGAACTTGTCGTTGTTCTCACACAGGGAACCGGTCACGTCGTACACGTGGTCCGCGGGCGCCTTCTCCCGTCCCACCACCGTGATGTGGTGGTAGGCGCCGTACAGCGCCGGCCGCATGAGGTTGGCCATGCACGCGTCCAGCCCCACGTAGTCCTTGTAGGTGTGCTTCAGGTGCAGCACCCGCGTCACCAGCCACCCGTACGGTCCGGTGATGGCGCGTCCGCTCTCCATGCACAGCCGCAGGGGATGCAGGCCGCGTGAGCGGATCTTCTCGTCGTAGACCCGGCGCACCCCGTCCCCCACCGCCTGCCAGTCCAGCGCGGTCTGCTCGGGCCGGTACGGGATGCCGAACCCGCCGCCGAGGTTCACCATGTCGAACCGGATTCCCACCTTGGCGGATATCTCCGCCAGGAGATCGAACAGCATCCGGGCGGTCTCCAGGTGGTACTCGAGGTTCAGCTCGTTGGACACGATCATGGCGTGCAGGCCGAAGCGCGTCACGCCGCGGCTCTTCAGCGTGCGGTAGCCTTCGAAGAGCTGGTCCCGGGTGAACCCGTACTTCGCCTCCTGCGGTTTTCCGATGATCACGTTGCCTTCCCGCAGCGGTCCCGGGTTGTAGCGCAACGACACAAGGTTCGGGAGGCCGGCGGTCTTTTCCAGGAAGTCGATGTGGGTGATGTCGTCCAGGTTGATGACGGCACCCAGCGCCTTTGCCTTCACGTACTCGGCCGACGGGGTGTCGTTGGACGTGAACATGACCTGCTCGCCGCGGATTCCCAGGCGTTCGCAGAGGACCAGCTCCGCCATGGAGCTGCAGTCCGCTCCGAACCCTTCCTCCTTGAGGATCGCCACGATGTGCGGGTTGGGGCACGCCTTCACGGCGAAGTGCTCGCGGAAACCGTCCGCCCAGGCGAATGCCTTTTTCAGGGCGCGCGCGTTCTCCCGGATCGCCTTCTCATCGTAGATGTGAAACGGCGTGGGATACTTCTTCAGTATCTCGTCGAGTTGCGCGCGAGAGAAAGGCAGCCGCTTTTCGGCCATTCGATCCTCCGTGTCCGCGCAGTGTAGCCGCCGGCGTGTCCCGTGTCCATTCTACCGCGAGAAGGCCTGGCGCTTGACGTTATTGTCAACTTGGGACATCCTGCTACTGATGTCCTCGGCTGACAGCCGGGGTCACCACCATCCCATGCAAATCAGCGTCAAGGAAGCGGCCCGGCTGCTCGCGGTTTCGGAGAAAACTATCTACCGGTGGATCCGGTCGGGGGACATCCCGTCCTACCGGATCAACGACCTGTACCGGTTCAGCCGGGCCGAGTTGCTCGAATGGGCCACGGCGCGGCGGATCGCCGTGTCACCGGACATCTTTGCCGAGTCCGCGGGTCCGGGCCCGCTCCCGGGTCTCGCGGATGCCATCAGCGCCGGCGGCATCCACTACCGGGTCTCTGGAGGCAACAAGCAGGACGTGCTTGCCTCTATCGTGGATCTCATGAGGCTGCCGGAGGAAGTGGACCGCAAGTTCCTGCTCAACGTGATCCTCGCGCGGGAGTCCCTCGGGTCCACGGGGTTCGGCGGCGGGATTGCCATCCCCCACGTACGCAACCCCATCGTGCTGCACATCCCGCGGCCCATGATCACGCTGTGCTTCCTGGACACGCCCGTGGAGTTCGGCGCCATCGACGGCCAGCCGGTGCATACGCTGTTCACGCTCGTAAGCCCCACGGTCCAGGCGCACCTGCACCTGCTGTCCCGGCTGACCTACGGCCTGCGCAAGCCGGAGTTCAGCGATGCGGTGGCGCAGCAGTCCTCGCGGGAGGCGCTGCTTGCCGCGGCGCGGGCCGTGGACCAGTCGGCCCGGCCGGCGGAGAAGGCGGCCGCGGGGTGATCCTCCTGCTCCTGGCGGCACCGGCGTTCATCGTCGCGGCCGGGATCATCTCTGCCGCGGCCGCCCGCAACCCGAAGCTCTCCCACCGCCTGGGCTCGGCCGGAATTGCCGGCGCGAGCGTCGCGGGCCTGGCGGCAACGGCCGCCGCGCTCATCGCCGGAGATACCTCCTCCCTCTGGCTGCCGTGGAACGGCGTGATCGGGGCTTCCTTCTCCGTGTCATTCGATCCGCTTACCGGGTTCTTCCTGCTTCCCATCTACGGACTGTCCGCGCTGTGCGCCGTCTACGGTGCCAGCTACCTCACCCACGCTCACCCCGGCCGGAGCACCGGCAGCCACTGGCTGTTCTACGGCCTTCTCACGGCGAGCATGGCGCTGGTGGTGATGGCGAGGAACGGCGTGCTGTTCCTGGTGGCATGGGAGGTCATGTCGCTGTCCTCCTGGCAACTGGTGACGTTCCAGCACGAGCGGGAAGAAACACGGGAGGCCGGGGTCACGTACCTCGTGGCCACGCAGATCGGGACCGCGTTCCTGCTGGTCCTGTTCCTCCTGATGGCGGGAGGCGGACCGGGCGCCGCCGGCGCCGGGACGCCGGGAGCGGCCCTGGATTTCTCGAACCTCTCCGCCACCGGTCCGGCCGCCTCCGCGGTGTTCCTGCTGGCACTCATCGGGTTCGGCACCAAGGCCGGCATCGTGCCGCTTCACGTGTGGCTGCCGGAGGCGCATCCGGCTGCTCCGTCCCACGTGAGCGCGCTGATGAGCGGCGTGATGATCAAGACCGGCATCTACGGAATCGTGCGCATCGTCACGCTGCTGGGCGCTCCGCCGGCATGGTGGGGCTGGACGCTGGCCGCGGTCGGGGCCGTGTCCGGGGTTGTCGGCGTGCTCTTTGCGCTGGCGCAGCACGACATCAAGCGCCTGCTGGCGTATCACAGCGTGGAGAACATCGGGATCATCTGCCTCGGCCTGGGAGTAGGCCTGCTGGGAACCAGCTACGGCCTTCCCGTCATGGCGGTGGTCGGGATGACCGGCGGTCTCCTGCACGTGATGAACCACGCGCTGTTCAAGAGCCTGCTGTTCATGGGCGCCGGCACCGCGTCCCACGCCGCCGGCACCCGGGAAATGGACCGGCTTGGCGGGCTGGCGCGCCGGATGCCGATGACGGCAGTGGCCTTCCTGGTCGGCGCCGCGGCCATCTGCGGCCTGCCGCCGCTGAACGGTTTCGTGAGCGAGCTGCTCGTGTTCCTCGGTGCCTTCCACGGCGCCGCAGCGGGGTCCGCCCAGGCCGCCGCTGCCGCGGGGCTGGTGGTAGCATCCCTGGCGCTGATCGGCGGCCTGGCGGTGGCCTGCTTCACAAAGGTCTTCGGGATCTCGTTCCTCGGTGAGCCGCGTACGCCGGCCGCCGCGGCAGCGATCGAGGGAGGCCCCGCGTTGGTGGTCCCCGCGCTCCTGCTGGCCGCGGCGTGCGCGGCGGTGGGCATCCTGGGTTTCGTCGTGGTCGGGCTGCTGGCGCCGCTTGCCGCAGCGGTGACCGCAACGGCGGGCACGGAGGCGGCCGCCATCATCGCAAGCGCGAGCGCGGGGTTCGGCAAGGTGACGGCGGCCGCCGGAGCATTCGTGCTGATCGGCGCCGCGCTCGTGGGCCTGCGGGCCGGGCTGCTTTCGCGACGGGCGCCGCGCCGCGCCGGAACGTGGGACTGCGGCTACACGCTGCCTTCCGCGCGGATGCAGTACACCTCCTCATCGTTCGCCCAGCCCCTGCTTGAGATGTTCCGCTTTCCGCTGGCCACCGTGCGGAAATGGAAACCGATCCGTGAGCTTTTTCCCCGGCGGGCCGAGTTCGAGTCCCACACCCCTGACGTGTTTTCCCAGGGTTTCTTCCGCCCGGTCTTCTCCGGGGCGGGAAACATCCTTTCCCGGCTGCGCTGGCTGCAGCACGGCCGGCTGCAGGTCTACGTGCTGTACTTGGCCGCCACGCTGCTGGTGGTGATCGTGTGGAAGCTCACATGACGGGAGCGGCACTCGCGCAGGTGGCGCTGGCGCTCGCGGCAGCGCCGCTGCTTCCCGGCATCATCAACCGGGTGAAGGCAGTCGTGGCGGGCCGTCGCGGCTCGCCGATTCTCCAGGCCTGGTACGACATCGGCAAGCTGATGGGCAAGTCAGCCGTGTACAGCACCACCACGACCTGGCTCTTCCGCGCCGGACCGGTGGTCGGAGTTTCGGCAACGGCGCTGTGCGTGGCACTGCTGCCGTGGGCCGGCGTTCCCTCCCTGTTTGCATTCGACGGTGACTTCATCCTGCTGGCCGGGCTGCTGGCCCTGACACGGTTCATGACGATTTCCGCGGCGCTGGACACGGGCTCCGCCTTCGAGGGCATGGGCAGCAGCCGGGAGGCGTGGTTCTCCTCCCTCGGGGAGCCGGCGCTCCTCCTGGGCCTCGTCGCGCTGGCACGCGTCCACGGGAGCATCTCCCTGGCCGGGCTCCTGGCGGGGGGCGGCGCGGCGATCGGCGGCGGCGCCCAATCCGCCTTCGGCGGCGCCCAATCCGCCTTCGGCGGCGCCGTTGTCGTTCTCGTGGCGGCCGCGCTCTTCATCGTGTTCCTCGCGGAGAACGCGCGCATCCCGGTGGATGACCCGACCACGCACCTGGAGCTCACGATGATCCACGAGGTCATGGTGCTGGATCACGGCGGCATCGACCTTGCCTACATCCAGTACGCGGCTTCCCTGAAGCTGTGGGTCCTGGGCGGCGTGGTGACAGCGCTGCTGGTACCGCGGACCGGAGCCTGGTATCTCGATCTTCCCGCCGCGGCGCTGGGACTCGGGGCGGTGGCGCTGATCACCGGCGTGGTGGAATCCGTCATCGCGCGCCTGCGCCTCTTCCGCGTGCCCCAGCTCCTCGTGGCGGCGCTGGCCATGTCCGCGGTGGGGCTCGCGCTGGCGCTCGTGCCGGGCGTGCCGAGGCCGGGGGTCACGCCGTGAGCATCTGGATGGAGGGGTTCCTCGTCCTGTACATGGTCACCAGCCTGTGGCTGCTGGGATCAAGCCGGCTGCTCTCGTGCGTTGCCGCGGTGTCCGCCCAGGGCGTGCTGCTGGCGGCGCTCCCGCTCCTGCTGGGCATCGACGCTCCCCTGTGGCGGCTGCTGCTGCAGGCCGGCGTCAACCTGGGGCTGAAGGGAATCGCCTTCCCGCTTCTCATCCTGCGCGCCGTGCGTTCGGTGGACGCGAGACGGGAAATGTAGCCCCTGGTGGGCTACTCCCTCTCCCTGCTCATCGGGGTTGCGATGCTCGCCGGTTCACTGGCGGCCGGCCTTCGCATCCCGTTGCCGGGACGGGAGCTGCCGCTGCTCCTGGTTCCCTCCGCCATGTTCACCGCGCTCACGGGCCTGTTCATCATCGTGGGACGCCGGTCGGCCATCGTGCAGGCGCTCGGGTACCTGGCCATGGAGAACGGCATCGCGGCGTTCGGCCTGGCGCTGGCGGAGCAGGAGCCGCTCCTGGTGGAAATGGGCACCCTGCTGGACGCTTTCGTGGCGGTTTTTGTCATGGGCATCACGATCTTCCACATCAACCGGGAGTTCGATCACATCGACGCAGACCGGCTTTCTTCGCTGAAGGATGCACCCGAATGATCCTGCTCCTCGTTGGGCTTCCCGCGGCAGCCGCCCTGGCGGCGTTTTTCCTGCGCCCCAATGAGCCGCGGCGTCTCCTGCTCCTGGGAACGGCCCTGGCGCACACGGCGTGCGTGGCCTGGTCCTGGGTCCGGCCCGATCTGTTTGCGGCGTTGGGAGACTGGATAGCGTTGGACAGCCTCGGGAGGCTGTTCCTCGGCATCACGAGCGTGCTGTTCCTTGTCGTGTCGTTCTACGCCGTGGGATTCCTGCGGCGGGAAGGCGGCGGCCGCTCATCAGATCCGGAGGAAGGCTTCCTGTTCGACAACACCCCGGAGGCGCTGTTCACGGCGTGCCTGCTGGGGTTCCTCGCCACGATGACGCTCGTCACCGTGAGCACGCACTTCGGCCTGCTGTGGGTGGCCATCGAGGCCACGACGCTGGTGAGCGCCCCGCTCATCCACTACCACCGGCACCACCGCTCCCTGGAAGCCACCTGGAAGTACCTCCTGCTGTGCTCCGTGGGCATCGCGGTGGCGCTCCTGGGCACCTACTTCGTTGCCGCCGCCGTGCCGCGGGGCTCCGGCGGATCGCTCACGTTCCGCGCGCTGGCGCAGCGGGCATCCCTCCTCGACGTGCGTTGGCTGAAGGCCGGCTTCCTCCTGCTCCTGGTGGGGTACGGGACGAAGATGGGCCTGGCGCCCCTTCACGCGTGGCTTCCGGACGCGCACAGCGAGGCGCCGCCGGTGGTCTCCGCCCTGCTTTCGGGGGCGCTGCTGAACTGCGCGTTCCTCGCCATCCTGCGCATCCTCTCCGTGTGCACCGCCGCCGGCCTGGGCGCGTTCAGCCGGCAGACGATCCTGGTGTTCGGACTGGTATCCATGGCGGTGGCGGCGGGCCTCATCATCGGCCAGGCCGACTTCAAGCGCCTGCTGGCGTACTCCAGCGTGGAGCACATGGGGATCCTCGCGGTCGGCATCGGGCTGGGTGGGACCGGGGATTGGGGATCCCTGTTTCACGCGGTGAACCACTCCCTCACCAAGGCCGCGCTGTTCCTTCTTGCCGGCAACCTCCTGGCGGCGTATGGCTCCAAGAAGACCGCGGACGTACGGGGCGCGCTGCGCCGCACGCCGTTCACCGCGGTGCTGTGGACCGCCGGGTTCTTTGCCATCCTGGGAGCGCCGCCCTTCGGCGCATTCTCCAGCGAGCTGGCGATACTCATGGCCGCCGTCCACAGCGGGTCATGGGCCGTCGTGGTCCTCTACTCCCTGTTCCTTGCGGCCATCTTTGCCGGCATGGTGGGAGTGCTCGCGCGCATGGCGCAGGGCGGCGCGCACGGCGCGAGGACGGCCGGCGCCCACTCGGCGGCGCTGGTGCCGGCCGGCGCGCGGCGGGAGGGCGCCCTGGCGGTGGCCCCGCCGCTTGTCCTGCTCTGCCTGACGCTCGCGCTGGGGCTGTTCGTGCCCGGTTTCCTGGCCCGGTCCCTGCAGCAGGCCATGGCACTGCTGGGAGTCTGACATGGAAGGAACCACCCCGCTTCACAACGGCGCCACCGTCCCGGTCCATGAAGTGGCCATGGTCCCGGTGGCGGACTTCCGCCGTGTCGTGGCGGAGGCCGTGCGCGCCGGGGCGGAGATTGTCTCGTTCTTTGCGGCGCCAGCGGGCCGGGCAGGAGGCGTGCGGCTGATGGCCCTTCTCTCGGAGCCGCGGACCGCCACCATCGGCGCCGTGAGCTCGCTGGTGGGCGATTCCTGGCAGTCCCTGACGCCGGACTGCGCGGCCGCGCACCTGTTCGAGAGGGAGATCTTCGAGCAGTTCGGCATCCGGCCGCAGGGCCACCCCTGGTTGAAGCCGGTGCGGTTTCCGCCCGGAAGCGGGCAGCCGTCGATCGGGGACGCGCCGTTCTTCACCGTGGAAGGGGAAGAGGTGCACGAGGTCGCCGTGGGGCCGGTGCACGCCGGGGTCATCGAGCCCGGGCATTTCCGATTCCAGTGCCACGGAGAACAGGTCCTGCACCTGGAGATCTCCCTCGGCTACCAGCACCGGGGCGCGGAAGCGCTGCTGGAGGCCGGACCGGACGCCAGGTCGCTGTCCGTTGCCGAGACGCTTGCCGGGGACACCACCGTCGGCCACGCCACCGCCTACTGCGAGATCCTGGAGGCGCTGGGCGGGACCGTGGTACCGCCGCGCGCGCTGGCACTGCGAGCCATCGCCCTGGAGCTGGAACGCGCGGCCAACCACGTGGGGGATCTCGGGGCCCTTGCCGGAGACGTGGGCTTCCTGCCCACCGCGTCCTGGTGTGGACGGGTGCGGGGGGACATCCTGAACGCGACCGCCCTGATCTGCGGGAACCGTCTCGGGCGCGGGATCGTGAAGCCAGGCGGGGTCGGCTATGACCTCGATGAGGGCATGCAGGTGTCGCTGGAGCAGCGCGTGGCCCAGAGCGCGCGGGACTCGGCCGGCGCCATCGACCTGCTGTGGAAAACACCCTCCGTGCTCGCGCGCTTCGAAGGAACCGGCACACTGGAAAGGACAACGGCTCTCTCCATCGGCATGACGGGGCCCGCGGCCCGTGCGTGCGGCATCGAGCGTGACGTGCGCCAGGACCATCCTTCGGGCCTGTGGCGATTCGCGCAGATCCCCGCCTCCACGTGGAAGACCGGGGACGTGTTCGCGCGCGCCTACGTCCGGGGGCTGGAGGTACAGCGCTCCCTGGCGTTCGTGCGGGAGCAGATCGCTTCCCTTCCGGAAGGCGTCGTACGGGTCCCGGTGCGCCCGCCGGCGCGCGGCTCCATGGCGGTGACGCTCGTGGAAGGCTGGCGCGGTGCGATCTGCCACGCGGCGATCACGGATCGACAGGGCCGGTTGCAGAGGTACAAGGTAGTAGATCCTTCCTTCCGCAACTGGTTCGGCCTGGCGCTTGCAATGAGGGACGGGCAGATCTCGGACTTCCCGCTGTGCAACAAGAGCTTCAACCTGTCCTACTGCGGGCACGACCTGTGAGGATGCTGGCATGTTCAGGATAATCAACGAGCGGCTGCACCAGGGGCAACGCACCATCTCTTTCCCGCGCGGCGAACCCCCCGCCCTGCCGGCCCGTTTCCGCGGGGCACCCCTGCTTCCGCTGGAGCCGTGCCCCGAGGGCTGTCGGGAGTGCCTTGGGATGTGCCCGACGGAAGCCCTCTCCCTGACGGACGGCCGGCGCCTGCAGATGGACCTGGGTCGGTGCATTTTCTGCGGGGACTGCGTGGCGGCGTGTCCCGCCGGGGTGCTTGGATTCTCCCGGGATCACCGGGTGTCGGTCCGAAAGCGCGAGCACCTTCTCCTCGGCCCGCGGGAGCTGGAGCGCGCGGAAGCGCTGGGCAGGGACTTGCGCCGCCGGCTGGGGCGCGCGCTTCGGTTGAGGCAGGTGAGCGCGGGCGGCTGCAACGCCTGCGAGGCGGAGGCGAACGTCCTTTCCACCGTGGCATGGGACATGGGGCGCTTCGGGATCCAGTTCGTGGCTTCCCCCCGGCACGCGGACGGCCTCCTGGTGACCGGCACGGTGACCGTGAACATGAGGCAGGCATTGCAAAAGACGTGGGAAGCCGTTCCCGACCCGAAGATCGTCGTGGCCTCCGGCGCGTGCGCAATCTCGGGTGGCATCTACCGCGGCTCGGCGCCGGCGGGTGACGGAGCGCAGGGAATCGTGCCCGTGGACCTTTTCGTGCCCGGGTGCCCTCCCCATCCCCTCACGCTGCTGGATGGCCTGCTGCGGCTGATCGGCAGGATCGGAGCCGACGCATGAGCGATCGCCCCACGCTGCTGATCGATCCGTCCGTGGACCCGTGCCCCGCGCGGGCGGCCCTGGTGTGGGCCGTGGGGATGCCCGGCTGCGCGTCCACGGCGGAGATGCCCGGCTTCCTGAAGGAGATCCTGGATCGCGTGGCAGCGGGAGAGTCGCTCGTCCCCGCGGAGAGAAAGGCTGCCGTACGCGACATGCTGCGCCACGGCGCGTACAAGCCTTCCGGCAGGAGCAAGCCCGCCAGCGAGTACCTGCTGGGCGCTGCTGTCTCGGGATCCTTTCCGCTCGTGAATCCGCCGGTGGACGTGAACAACGCGGTGAGCCTCCAGTGGGGATACCCGGCGAGCATCTTCGACGCGGACAGGAGCGGGCGGGACCTTCTGC
>DASRZR010000215.1:0-11908 GCA_035686185.1 Spirochaetia bacterium
AACTCTCGTCGCACGGCCTCTTCCTCCAGCAACGCCGTGCCCGGCTCATCCAGGAGTTCGACAGCCTGTTCTCTTCCCTGCTCTCGGAGATATCCGGCGCGGAGCAGGCGGTGCGGATCGGTTACCGCCCGGCCTGGGACTCACTGCTCACGACCGAGGAGGTCATGGCCTTCCTGGCGGGCCGCCGTCAGCGGGATATCGCGGCGGGTCTCACCACCTCGGGACCCCATCGGGACCTTTGTTCCTTCCTCCGTGACGGCAGGGACTACGCGCCGTTTGCCTCCACGGGGCAGCTCCGACTCTGCGCGCTATCCTTGCGGGTGGCCCAGGCCCGCTTCCTTTCTTCCCGCACGGGACGCCGGCCCGTCCTGCTGATAGACGACGTGCTCCTGGAGCTGGATCCCGTGAAGCGGAGCGCGTTCCTTGCCCGTTTCCCCGTCTACGAGCAGGCGGTGTTCACGTTTCTTCCGGATGAGAGCTGGCAGGCGTCCCGTCGGGAGGATACCCTTGTGCTGGAAGTGGAGGACGGCGGGTTCCGCCGATACGAAGGGTTGCCGTAATGAGGCGGAGATGAAGAAGGTCGGTGACCTCCTGCGCGACTACCTGCGTGATCGCGGGTGGCTCTCCGGCAGCCCCTACGACCCCCTGTTTTCCGGATGGCAGGAGATTGCCGGCTCCGCCATGGGCGCTCACACCCGGCTTGCCGACGTCCAGGCGGGGTTTCTCATCGTGGACGTGGACCACCCCGGTTGGATGCAGATGGTCCGCCTGCGGGAGGCATCGCTTCTCGATGCTGCCCGCCGGGCCGCGCCGGCGGTGACGGTGGAAGGGATCCGCGTGCGTTTGCGCGAAAAAGGGCCGCAATGAGGCCTGCCTGCCGTTGACACCCCGTGGCGGGCGTTCTATATTCACATCACCCACAACACTTTGAAAAGAACACCTGCTCGTCAGGATAGAACAAGGAGCATTTCCCCATGAAACGGACCTATCAGCCCAGCAAGACCAAGCGAGTCAGAAAGTTCGGCTTCCGCGCCCGCATGGCTACCAAGGGCGGTCGGCTCGTCCTCAAGCGCAGGCGCGCCAAGGGAAGGGTCAAGCTGACGGCCTCGGATGAGAAGAAGCCTTACTAGGAAGGACCGGCTCCGCAGCAACAGGGACATCCGTGAGCTTTTCGCCAGGGCGGCGCGCGTGGAGGGCCGCGGCGTGAAGCTCCTGTACCGTCGCCACGACGGCGGGCCCAACCGGTTTGCCGTGGTGATTGCCCGAGGATGCGGGGGAGCGGTCCGGCGCAACCGGGAGAAACGGATCACGCGCGAAGCGTATCGATCCCTGAAAGAAACGATCACACCGGGGCACGATCTTGTCGTGCTGGTGGTGCGCTTCGGCGCAACGTATGCTGATCGTTGCGGCGCGCTCCGGCACCTCGTGGGACGGGCCGGCCTGCGCGCCAGCCCCCAGTCCGCGTGAAGTACCTGGCAGCCTTTCTCATCACCGTCTACCAGCAGGTCGTTTCCCCCGGGCTTCCTCCGTCCTGCCGGTATGTCCCCAGTTGTTCGCAGTATGCCAAGGAAGCCCTGCTGAAGCATGGATTCTTCAAGGGGTCCTACCTCGCCGCCCGGAGGCTGCTCCGCTGCCATCCGTTCCACGCCGGCGGGTATGACCCGGTTCCCTGAGGATTTGCCAAAGAAGGACGTATGGACAGAAGAACGCTCCTGGCCGTCGTGATCTCGGTCGTGATCATCGTGGCCGGCATGGTCGTCACGCCTCTCATCTTCCCGCCCAAGCCGGAACCCGCACCCGCGGCCCCTGCGTCACCGGCCGCATCGGGTCCTGCCCCGTCGGCCACCCCCGCGGCCGGCCCGTCTCCTGCTGTCACGGGAAAGCCGGCAACCGGGACCACCGCCGTGGCGGCGGTGCCGGGGACGGCGGTGGCGCTGCCGGACTCGGCGCCACCGGCGTCGCAGCCCCAGACCATCACCCGGGAAACCGACCTGTATACGCTGACGTTCGACTCTGCCGGCGCCACGCTGGCCTCCATCAAGTTGAAGAAGTACCACAACGTGGACGGCTCCCCGGTGGAGATGCTGCTGCGGCCCTCCCAGGACGTCCCCGGTGAGCTGCCGTTCGCGCTTTCTTTTGGAGACTCCAACGCCGCGCAGCTGCAGGTGCCGTTTGCCCTGAAGGAGACGGCCGGCACCGCCCAGGACACCTACGATTTCTCCCGCACGTTCCTGTCACCCACGGGGGTTCCGTTCACGCTCCACAAGACGTACCTGTTTGACAAGGACGAGTACCTTTTCGAGCTCCGGGTGACCATCCAGAACTCGGTGAACGACTACCCTGCCCTGAACTTCGGCGGGTTTGCCTACTCCCTCACGCTCGGCCCCCAGATCGGGCCCCACTACCTGAAGCTGGACAACCGCAACGACTTCCGCTCGTACGCGTACTGGGCGGACGCCAAGCGCCAGGACCCGGGCGTGAAGATGGGCACGATGAAGGAGCTGGACAAGCACTTCACGTGGACGGGAATCGTCGGCAAGTACTTCACCGCCATCGCGGTTCCCGACGGCACGGCGTACCGCGTCGTCTATGATTCCCGCGCGCTCGTACCCGGGTTCGACCGCTCCACGATCTCTTTCGAGCGGCCCCCGCTCTCCAGCGCCACGTCCACCGACACGTTCCGCTTCTATTTCGGTCCGATGCTGAAGGAGATCCTCTCCCGGTACAACGATTCCGCCAACAACGCGTTCGGCATCTCCGGCCTGCATGCGGACGACGTGGTCACGTCGTCTCCGCTGATCGGGTGGCTGGCGACGCTGCTGAAGTACGTCCTGGACTTCTTCTTCCTGCTCATCCCGAACTACGGGGTTGCCATCATCCTGCTCACGCTGGTGACGAAGCTCGTGTTCCTGCCGCTCACCTTCTCCAGCTCGGAGTCCATGGCCAAGATGGCGGCGCTCAACCCGAAGATGCAGGAGATCCGCACGCGGTTCAAGGACAAGCCGGACAAGATGAACCAGGAGATCGCCGCGCTGTACAAGAAGGAGAAGGTCAACCCGCTGTCGGGGTGCCTGCCCCTGCTGCTGCAGCTTCCCGTCTTCTTCGCCCTGTACAACCTGCTGAACAGCCATTTCGAGCTTCGCGGGGCGATGTTCATCCCCGGCTGGATCCCGGACCTGTCCGTTCCGGAGGCCGTGGTCACGTTCCCGTTCACCATCCCCCTGGTGGGCTGGACGGCTCTGCGAGTCCTCCCGCTCCTGATGGTGGCGAGCCAGATCCTCTCCAGCAAGTTCACCCAGCCGACCGGAACCCCCCAGCAGGGGGCCGGCCAGGCGCGGCTCATGATGTACGCCCTGCCGATCGTGTTCCTGTTCATCCTCTACGACATGCCGTCGGGGCTCGTGCTGTACTGGACGGTCCAGAACATCCTCTCCACGGCCCAGCAGCTGTACATCAACCATCTGAGGCAGAGGAAGGACGCCCAGGCCGCGGCCACCCCGGTGCTCGTCAAGGGCAGCGGGAAGAACGGTTCCAAGGCCATGGAGAAGTCCGGCAGCCCGCGCGGTCGCTGAGCCACGGGTGCAAGGAGGCGGAAAATGGTCGTGAAAGAGTTTGAAGGAAAGAACGAGAAAGAGGCGATTGACCGCGCCATCGAAGAGCTGGGCCTGGACCGCAACGAGATCGACTTCGAGATCGTGGAAGCGAAGAAGCCCGGCATCCTGTTCCGCGGCGGCAAGGTGAAGATCCGCGTGCACCTCCTTGACGAGGGAGAGGCGGAGGAAGAAGAGCCGGGCCTGGAGGACGGGCCTCCCCGGGAACAGCGCGCGCCGCGTCGCCGCTCCGAAGGCGGTGCCGCCAACGGCGAGTTTGAAACCAAGGTGGTGGACTTCACCCGGGGACTGCTGGACCGCATGGGCTTCCCGGCCGAGATCACGGTGAGCTTCCGGGAAGAGGGGCGCCTGGGTCTGGACATAGAGAGCGACGGGTCCGGCATCCTCATCGGCAAGCAGGGCAAGACGCTGGAAGCCATGCAGTTCATCGTCAACCTTGCCGCCGGGCGGCTGGGGGGAGAAACCACGCGCATCGTGCTGGACACGCAGGACTACCGCAGCCGGCGCGAGCGCGCCCTCGTGCGGATGGCCAACCAGGTGGCGGAGCAGGTGCGCCGCGGCCGCGACTCCCAGCTCCTGGAGCCGCTGAACCCGTTCGAGCGGCGGTTGATCCACACCTCGCTGGCGCGCTACGGTGACATCGAGACGATGAGCGAGGGCGACGGCCTGTACAAGCGCATCCGCGTCATCTGGCGCGGAGACCGGGACGGAAACCGGGAGGAGTAACGCGCATGCCGATCTTCGAGTACGAATGCGCCTCCTGTCACACCTCCTTCGACCTTCTCGTGAGGTCCGACACGCGGGTTGCCTGTCCGCGGTGCGAGAGCCAGAAGGTGGTGAAGAAGCTCAGCCTGTTCGCGGCGCACGTGGCGCGGCCGGCCCACGCCGTTCCGGAGTGCCATACCGGGCACTGCGGCTGCGACCTGGGCCGGTGCGGCTCAGGGATGTGCGGCGTGGAGTGAGACGAGCGGGTAGCGCACGCCGCTCATCCGCTCTCCCATCTCCCACAGGCGTCTCGCCGAAACCGGGTCCCGTGCCAGGGCGGAGGGGATCTCGACACGGCGTTCCTTCCAGTAGCATCCGCTTCTCCGTGCTGCCAGGGGATCAAGGGCGCACCACGCCACGGATTGCGCGGCTTCCCCGGCGGAAATCCCCCGTCCTGTCCTGAGCTTCCACACCAGCCGCGCGAGAGCATTCGTTCCCTTGCTTCCGATGTCGGTTTTCACAAGGCCGGGGTCGACCGCGAACGCCGCCGGCGCATCCGGCCCGTGCAGCCGGCGGGCGAGCTCCGCCGTGAAAAGGACCATGGCGAGCTTCGACTGGTCGTAGGCCTTCAGTCCCCGGTACCCTCGGCAAAGGCCGAGGTCGTCCCAGTGCATCCGACCGGCATAGTGGGAGCCCGAGCTGATGTTGACGACCCGCGCGCTCCCGGCCCGTCGAAGCGGCTCCAGGAGCAGGCCCGTGAGCGCGAACGCGGCCAGCCAGTTCACGGCGAGCTGCGTCTCGATCCCGTCCACCGTCACGGTGCGGGAGAGTGTGAAAAGGCCGGCGTTGTTGACGAGCACATCGACGGCGTGAGTTCGACCGAGGATTTCGGCCGCCAGCCGTCTGACTTCTTCCAGAGACGACAGGTCCGCGACGAGGATCTCCACCTCCGCGTTGCCGGACCACCGCCTCAGGTCCCGTTCCGCCTCCCGGCAGCGCTCCGCCGACCGTCCCACGCCCAGGACCCGCAGCCCGTCCGCTGCGAGGACACGGACCGTCTCCCGGCCGATGCCGGACGTTGCCCCCGTGACCACCGCGACGCCGGCAGTCACGAGGAAGCCTCAACGATTCGGCCCGGCAGGGTGGCAACGCGGCGGGACGGCCGCTCGGTCCCCCATCGGCGCGAGATCACCTTCATGTACAGGCCCGCCGGCACAAACGGCGCGGCGCCCGCCAGCAGCCGGTTGGCGATTCCGGGCACGATCAGGGGCCGGCCACCCAGCAGGCCGGTCAGGCCGGCGCGCGCCACCTCGTCCGGGTACCGGCAGGTGAGCCGACCGGCCCAGCCCTGCTTCTCTATCAGGTCGCGGGTGGCGCGGTTGGTGCGGATGCCGTTGGGGCAAAGCGCGCTCACGCTCGTGGCGCTTTGCGCCAGCTCCGCCCGCAGCAACCGTGTGAACGTCAGCACGAACGCCTTGGTGGAGGAGTATACCGGCATCGAGGGCATGGGGAAGAATGCGCCCATGCTCGCGACGTTCAGGATCCAGGACCGGGGCTGCTCCCGCAGGAAAGGCAGCATCTCCTGCGTCAGGCGCACTACGGCGGCCACGTTGAGCTGCACGGTGGCCTCGTTCTGTGCGGCGCCGGAGTCGGTGAACCGGCCGGTGAAGCCCACGCCGGCGTTGTTGATCAGCAGGTCCACGTCGAATCCCCGCGCGCGACTTTGAATCGCGAGCGCCGCCGCTGCCTCGGGGCGCGTCAGGTCGGCTTCCACGACTTCGATCGGCACCCGGTACGCCTTGTCGAGGATCGCGGAAACCTCGGGGAGACCCGTGCCCGGCAGGGCCACGAGCACGAGGGACATCCCGCGCCCGGCGCATTCCTCCGCGAACGCGCGGCCGAGGCCCTGGCTGGCGCCGGTGATCATGGCGCACCGGGGCCGGCGCGCCGAGCTGTGTGTCTGGGTACGGCTCACTGGTTTTCTCCTTGTCGAACAGATCCGACGCCGGAGGGGCCGCCCGCCCTTCATCCGCAGCGCGGAGAAAAGAAAACCGGGGTTGAAGGGTTTCCGAGCACTGGTCCGTCTGAACAATTTGACAGCATACTCTGTCCGTCGATATGGTGGGATGGTGTCCGAACGCGCCCGAACAGCCGCGAAGACCGATGAGGAGCTCGTCGAGCGCGTTCGCGGGGGGGAAACTCGCCTGTATGCGCAGCTCGTGGAGCGCTACCAGGACCCGGTGTACAGCATGGCGGCGAGGTTCGTCAGGGCCGGCGGGGACGCAGAGGACATCGCCCAGGAGGCGTTCCTGCGGGCCTACCGGGGGCTCGCCGAGTTCAAGGGAGAGGCGCGGTTCTCCACGTGGCTGTACCGCATCACGTGGAACCTGTGCGCGGACTGGATGCGGCGGCACCGCAAGCGCGGCCGTGCCCCCCTTTCGATGGAGGAAGCGCGGGAAGTCGCCGACGGCCGCGTCGACCTGGAAGGGGACATGCTCCTGGCGGAGCAGCGTCGCGCCGTCCGTGACGCGCTGGATCGTCTCGACGAAAAGTACCGCGTGGTCGTAACGCTCTTGTATTTCCAGAAGTTGTCCTACGAGGAGATCGCCGCTGTCCTGGATGTGCCGATGAAGACAGTGGAGACCCGGCTGTACAGGGCCCGCCGGCTCCTGAAGGAAAGCCTGCGGCGCGCCGGAATGGAGGAGCCGACATGAGACGGCGTCGAGCCTCATCCGCGGAGGATACGTGGCTGGAGGAACGCCTGAAGCGTTCCGCCGGTGACCTGCGTGCCCCGCGCGGCTTCTCCGCGCGAGTCATGGACGCCGTCTACCGGGAAGCCATGACGGCCGGCCGGTCGGAGGTTCCCGGGCCGGCCTCGCAGCCGATGCGGCGCCTGTATCGACGCGTGGCGCTCAGCTTCATGCTGACCGCCGCGGTGCTGGCAGGGAGCCTGCTCCTGCCGCGCGTATCGTACCCCCGCCTCATCCAGCCCGCGTCGACGGGGGCCGCCCTGGGGCCCGGGCCTTCTGCCGCCGTTCGGGAGGCGCTTGCCGACGCCGCCGTCACCGTCCAGGGGGCCCTGGGTGAGAGACTGATTGGAGGAAGCGAACAATGAAGTGCGCCAACCACCCCCGGGTCGAGGCAACAGCCCAGTGCTCGTCGTGCGGGCGCTCGATCTGCGGCGCCTGCACGCTGGAGCTGGATCACCGAAGCTGGTGCCGTGACTGCCTGTCCCGCATCGTGGCCCGCAGCGGGGCCGGGGCGCGCGTGCATCCCGGATGGCGCAAACTCACCGCCGCCTGCCTCAGTCTCTTCCCCGGCGCCGGGCACATGTTTCTCGGGCTCATCGGCAAGGGGTTTGTGCTCATGGGCCTGCTCATCGTCACCCTGTTCCTGGTGATCCTGTACTCGGACTCCACCGGCATGTACTGGGTGACCGCGTACCTCGTGCCCACGCTGAGCATCCTGTTCGTGAGCTATGCCGTGTTCGACGCGATGGCGATTGCGGACGCGCAGAGAAGCGGCCGGGAGGCCGCGCAGACCGAGGATGACACGATGAAGTCCATGTGGGAGCGCGTTCTCCTGAACCCGCGCACGCTCGGCTGGGTGGTCCTCCTGTCCGGCGTCGTGGGGCTGCTGCACCTGTTCTCCGACTGGTTCAGTCGCTGGACGCTCGCGGTGCTTTCCGTCAGCTTCCCGTTGAACGCGCTGGTCATCCCGCTTCTGCTGCTCGTATTCGGTATGCTTCTCCTCCGACGGAGCCGAAAAGGAAGATAGGGAGACAGCCGAGGCCGGATGCAGAAAAGCGGAATTGCCGTCTGGGAAACACTGGAAATCCCCCAGCGCCGGTGCGCGCGCTGGTTGTTCCCCCGGCGCAGCATCTGGGTGGAGCGCATCGAGACGGAGTGGCACGTCCTCTCCCACGCTCAGGAGATAGCGCAGCGGGACAGCTCCCTGATGCTCGTGGGCCGTTCCCTGAAGCCGGACTCTTCCCAGTGGCGCCACTACCTGCACCGGGACAGCGGCTCCGTTCAGCCGTCACCCGTGCTGCCGGACCGCCCGGTGGTGATCCGCCCGGACCGCGCGCTCACCCTTCTCCCCGGCCAGAGCACCGTGTTCTTCCTGGAGATCCCCGTGTGGTTTCGGCTGAGCACCACCGGGGCCCGTCCGGCGCGCATCTTCGAAGAGCCCCTGGCTGTCCTCACCCGGACGTGGTTCGGGGACCCGGTGACCGGGGAGCTGTGCTGGGGGCTGGCCACCCGGCTGCACCACTCGCTGGACTCCGTGGTCGCGAGCGCCGACCGGGCCGTGTGCCCGCTCATGATCGAGAACGATTCCGAGACTGACCTGGAGTTCCAGAAGATCTGCATCCACGTGGAGAACCTGAGCGTGTTCCGCGGCCCGGGCCACCTGTGGACGAACAGCCTCCACGCCGTGTTCCGCGGCCCGGACCAGGTGACGCAGATCGAGATCGTGCACACGCCGCCGGGCTTCGAGGAGCGCCTCGTGCCCGTGTCCGAGGCCCGGGAGCCGTCCGCCGGCTGGAACATACGGCGCACCTTCGGCGTGCTGAAGTACTTCACGGACTTCTGACGGGAGAGGGATCGATGTTCTTCGGGCAGATCGCGACCTGGATCCAGAAGCTGTCACCGGACGTCGTCACGAAGGGCCTCCGCGTGGCCGTCACGCTTGTGCTCGGCCTGCTGCTGGTGCGCCTGCTGGCCGTGGTGACCCAGCGCTACGTGATGAAGAAGTCCACGCTCCAGCGGCGGATGGTCGTGCGCAAGATCATCGGCTACTCGGGCTTCGTGCTGGTTGCCATGGCGGTGCTCGCCGAGCTGGGCGTGAAGCTCACCGCCCTGCTGGGAGCAGCCGGGATCGTGGGGATCGCGGTAGGCTTTGCCTCCCAGACGAGCGTCTCCAACATCATCAGCGGCCTGTTCCTCATCTCGGAGAAGCCGTTCTCTATCGGGGACGTGATCCGCATCGGCACCACGACTGGCATCATCCAGTCCATCGACCTGCTGTCCATCAAGATCCGCACGTTCGACAACCTGTTCGTGCGCATCCCGAACGAGAAGATCCTGAGCTCCGAGGTGACGAACATCACGCGCTTCCCCATCCGGCGCATGGACATCGTGCTCCAGGTGGACTACGGCCAGGACCTCCAGCGCGTGCACGAAACCCTGGCGGCCATTGCCCACGACAACCCGTGGAGCCTCGACGAGCCGGAGCCCGTCATCATCTTCAACGATTTCAAGGAATCCGGCGTGGAAGTGCTGTTCGGCCTGTGGTTCTCGAAGAGCGATTTCGTGGAGCTGAAGAACTCCATCATGAAGGAGATCGCCCAGCGGTTTGCCGCCGGGCGTATCCGGTTTGCCCACCCGCGGCGGCGCATGGTGCCCCCGGTGGTCCGGGAAGGGGTCGCGCCCTAGCTACCGCTTGATCGTCTGCTCGCGCCGCGGGCCCACGGACACCCAGGTGATCCGCGTGCGGATGTGCTTCTCGATGAACAGCACGTAGTCCCGCGCCTGGACCGGTAGGTCCTGGAAACGGCGGGCGCCGGTGATGTCGGTTTTCCAGCCTGCCAGCTCCGCATACACCGGTTGTGCCCTGTCCAGCAGTCGGGACACGGGGAACGTGGTGGTGGCCGCCCCATCCACCGTGTAGGCGGTGCACACCGGGATGGCATCCTTGTAGCCCAGGACGTCCAGGTTCGTGATGGCCGCCTCCGTGGCTCCCTGCACGCGGCAGCCGTAGCTGGTGGCCACGCAGTCGAACCAGCCTACCCGCCGCGGTCGCCCCGTGGTGGCGCCGTACTCCCCGGCCGAGCCGCCCCGCTTGCGGAGCTCTTCCGCCTCCTCCGCGTGAAGCTCCGTCACGAACGGACCGGCCCCGACACAGCTCGAGTAGGCCTTCGTGACCGCCACGATCCGCCGGATCGACCAGGGAGGCACGCCCGCCCCCACCGCGGCAAAGCCGGCCAGGGGCGAGGAAGACGTGGGGTACGGGTAGATCCCGTGATCGGGGTCGCGCAGGGTGCCGAGTTGCCCCTCCAGCAGGATTGTCTTGCCGCCTTCCACGGCGTCCAGCAGCAGCGTGGTGGTATCCGCGAGGTAGGGGGCGATCCGGTCCCGCAGACCGATCACGCCCGCCACGATCTCGTCCACCGACAACGGAGGCTTCCCGTAGAGCTGCTGCAGGAGCACGTTCTTCTGCGCCAGCGCCTTTGCCAGGCGGGAACGCATGAGCGGCTCGTCGAACAGCTCGTTGAGCTGGAGACCGATCTTCAGGTACTTGTCCGCGTAGAACGGGGCGATGCCGGAGCGCGTGGAGCCGAAGCTCTCCTTGCCCAGGCGCTCCTCCTCCAGCGAATCGAACAGCACGTGATGCGGAAGCAGCGCCTGCGCCCGCTCGCTGACGCGCAGCTTTGGAACGGCTACGCCCTGTTCCGCGAGCTTGTCCACTTCCGACAGGAACCCGCTGATGTTCACCGCCACGCCGGGGCCGAGCACGTTCACCACGTCCGGGTAGAATACCCCGGAAGGGAGAAGGTGCAGCGCGAACTTGCCATGCTCGTTGATGATCGTGTGGCCGGCGTTGTTGCCGCCCTGGTAGCGCACGACGAAGTCGGCCTCGTGGGCGAGGTAGTCGGTGATCTTTCCCTTGCCTTCGTCACCCCAGTTCGCTCCGACTACCGCGATGACCGCCATTCGTTTTCCTCCGCCTGGAACGCGCCATCCTATCCGATCCTGCCGGCCGTGGAAAGGCGCTGCGCTCAACCCTGCGGGGGCGTGGAAGTCGCCGGGGCGGGAGCCGGCGGGGTGGGAGCGGGAGTCGCCGGCGCGTCGGGCGGAGGCGCCGATGGAGCAGCGACGGGGGGCGGCGGCGCCTCCAGCGCGGCAAGGGCTGCCCTCACGTCGGCCAGGAACAGAGAGTCCGGGTAGTCCGAGATCGCGGAGGTGAGAAAGGCCTTCTGCTGCTTCTTGCTCTTCGACGCGGCGGCAAGCTGCAGCAGGATAGCGGCCTGGACGTCGGAGGGGTTCGATGACACGCCCTCGTTGCGCAGGGCGACGTGGCGCAGCATCAGCCGGGAAGACGGGTCGTAGCAGGAGACTCGTATGAACGGCATCCCCCCGGTGTCGGAATGGATGGCCAGGACGGTCAGTCGGGGGATGCTCTCCGTGGTGGCCGCGCTGTTGGCCTCCACCGAGTAGATGACCGCGTCGTCCGCCGTTACCACGGCAAGGATGGAGCGGGAGACGATGTAGTCCGACCGGACCCAGCCCTCGGAGCCGGACGAGCGGCGCACGTGCTGGAACTCGTGGTCCTTGCCGCCCTGGCTCGCGGTCTGGGGCGGCCCGATGAGGGAGAGCTTCTCTCCGATCGGGATGACCTCTGCCATCTGGCCGACGGCCCCGCCCGCGAGCGTCCACAACGGGAGATCGGGGAAGATGACAACGGCGCTCCGGGCGTCCGCGACGATGGCGCGAGGGATGACGTGTTCGTTCTTCTGCTGGCAGGAGGAGAGGAGGAGAAAGGAGCAAAGAGCGGCTGCCGCGATCCGGTGGCGCATGCGCACCTCCTTGGCA
>DASRZR010000216.1:0-2156 GCA_035686185.1 Spirochaetia bacterium
TAGACGATGGTGGCCCCCCGTTCCCCGTGACAGCGTTCACGGTGGAAACGGAGGAGCTTCCATGACACGCATCGACACGAAAACGCTTGCACGGTCGGCCCTCCTGGGGCTGTTCCTGACCGTGGACGGACTGGGCCTTCAGTCGCTGAAATCCCGGTTCATCCTTCACATCGGCCCGCCGCCACTCGCTCAACTGGCGGGGTGCGCCGCGTGCTATCTCGCCGCGGGATTCCTGTTCGCGCTGGCGTTCTTCCTTCTATCGGACCGGCTTCCCGGCCGCACGTGGATCGGCAAGGGACTGCGCTACGCGGTGCTGATCTATGTTGCCGTGTGGATCAGCGGGTTCTTCAACCTGGGCGCCATCGATTTCGACGGCGGGTGGAGGCTGCTGAGCCCGGCCAAGGTCGAAGCCCTGTGGATGGCAGCGGCTGACGGCCTCAACTTCATGATCGCGGGGTTCCTGCTGGGGCTGGTCGCCGGCCGGGCCGGGCCGCCGGTCTCCGTGCGCCTGCCGTGGTCCTCGAACCTGGCGTTGCGCGCCGCCTCGGGCGCGCTCCTTCTGCCCGTGCTCTGCGCGGGGCTGTCCTATCTCGTCTCTTTCCTGTTGCCGTACGGCCTCGACCTGTCCGGGGCGCGGGCGCGGCTGTTCTACGTGTTCCTGTTCGTCCCGCTTTCGATCGCGGGAGCAGGGACGGCGCGGCTTCATGACGTGCTGCGGTCCGCGCCTCCCTCCCGTGGCTGCGGTGCCGAGTCACTTCGCGTATGCCTGGCAATCTTCCTCCTGTACTGGGTGGCGAACGCGGCCTTTGTGCTGTTCCTCGGATTCACCTGGCAGGTTCTTGTTGACTTCCTTCTCTCACTGGCGGTCTCCCTCTTCCTCACCATCGTGGTGCTGGAGTCTGCCGCGAGGGTCCGGTGGACGGCGGTGACGGCATGAGAATGAACGCCGTTCTTGTCTGCCTGTTCGGGGCGGCAGTGACCGCGGCCTCGTTCGGTCAGGGTCTGGGTTTCTCGAAGGGAATGATGGCGGGGGACAGCTCCTACACCCTCGATATCACGAGCCCCTACCTGCACGCGTGGGGCAGCCAGTACGTTGCGGCGCGGCTGTCTGGTGACGTGATGGCCAAGGAAGGCGTCCTCTCCGGCGAGGATACAGACTCGATCGTCTGGCCGGCGTACTTCACGGGCCGCCTTGGCATTGCACTCGCTACCCTCCCCCGGGATTCTCTGCGCCTGTACGCCGGCGCGGGAGGTATGGCCCTGTTTCCCACGGGTACGATCGCCTCCTCCCTGGGTCCATCCTTGGGGTTCTACGTGGACACCGGGGTGGAGTTCTTCCTCGATGACGGAAAGCACGCCACGATGTTCCTGGAGGTCGGAACCGCGGCCACACTGGGAAAGCCGGCAGCGGCAAAGATGCGGCAGGCTCCGATCCTCGGAAACGGACCCGTGGCGCTTGCCGGCGCCCGCTACTACTTCTAGGCGACGCGGCCGCCGCACTTGAAAGCTGGCGATCCCGGGACGATAATCGGCGCATCGAAGATGTAGTGCCTGTCGTGATCGCCGGCGACCTTTCTCCCGCGCCGGCCGGATATCTCCGACTCGTGCTGGTGCGCCAGGGCATCGTCCGGCTTGCGGCTGGCGGCGCCGAGCGGACGCTTCTTCCCCGGAGCGTGGTAGTGATCTCCGCGGGCGCCCAGGCCCGCCTGGCCCCCGCTGCCGGCGCGAGCTGCCGGCAGGTGGCCTTCTGCCGCACCATCGTGGAGCCCACGCTCCTGGGATCCGAGCTCGACGCCGTACTTGCCGTGATGAGGGGTGCACGCGAGGCGCCCCTGTACCTGCGGCTGGCCCCGGACACGTTCCGTGAGCTGGAAGCGCTGTGCGCGCGGATCCAGGCAGAAGGGTCCGGGCCCCGGCCGGGGTCACGCGCGCTTCAGCGGCTGTACGTGCTGGAGGCGCTCGTACGGCTGTCCCGGTGCCGGCAGCCGGAAGGCTCGTCGCCCGGAGCCGGGTCCGTGGAAGGGGCCGTGGATTTCGTGCGCCAGCACTCCTCCGAAGACCTGTCCCTGGCCACCGTGGCCGCGCGCTTTCGCCTGAACCCGAGCTACCTCTCGCGGGCGTTCCACCGGAGCACGGGCGTGCATTTCGTGGAGTTT
>DASRZR010000217.1:0-3808 GCA_035686185.1 Spirochaetia bacterium
CATCTTGCGCTGGAGGGTTGCAGCCCGGTCCGGCGGCATGAGGGAAAGCCAGATGGGGACCAGAGAATCCGTGCCGCTCTTCTTGGCCTGGGCCTCAACGGTGCGGAACGTGTCGATCACGTACTGGTCGTCCTGCTTGCCCAGAATGTCCACTGCCTTCTGCGGCGTCATGCTCGTCAGATAGGTCGCATTCTGGTCAAGGTTCACCCTTCTATCTTCGATAGCTTTCTGCGCGTCGTTTAGCGCTTTTTGCTGGGCGTCAATGGCGGCCTGCCGGTCGTTCAGATCCTGGCCGAGCTGGTTGAGCTGCTTCTCCCGGGCATCCAGCGCCGCCTGGCGGGAATCGAGCTCCTGCTGACGGATGACCAGCGCATCCTGCTGCTTGGACAGCCGCTCCTTGTCCAGGAGGCTGGGATCGTCCGCGTTGGCCACCGTGGCGCGCGTGCCGAGTCCCAGCACGCGATACACGGGGGAGATCACGGACCTCGCGTCGATGACCCCCAGGTAGTCGAACCAGATGACCCCGCCAAGAGCGAGCACGATGATGAGCAGGAGCAGGATGAACGCCCTGACTCCTGGCCTTGCCTCCGAATACTCTGCCACGTCCAGCCCCCTCCCAAGCCAGCATCGCGCGAAGCGCGATAGCCTCACACCAAACAGGCGGTACCGTCACGGCCCATGTACGGTACCCAGGCCAAGCCAGCATCGCGCGAAGCGCGATAGCCTCACACCAAACAGGCGGTACCGCTGCTACTCCGCGGCCGCCTGCTCCACCCGAAGCGCCGCGGCCGCCGTGTTCAGGTCATCCACGCCGCGGTATTCCTCGTCGATCTGCCGCTCGTAGTATTCCTGCTCGCGGCGCTCGCGAAGCTTGTCCAGCACCTTGCGCTCTTTCGACGCCTCCAGGTACCGGGCCCGTACCTTCTCCATCTCCCGGCGCTTCTCTTCCAGCGTGACCTGCGCCCGCTCCCGCTCCGCGGCGAGCCGCTGGATGAACTGGTCACGCCGCATCATGGCCTCGATGTCCACCCGGACACCGCGGCCGCCCGCCGCGGCATTCTGCCCGCCGTAGTCCGCGAGCCGTATGGCGCCGATCTCTTCCCCGATCTCGCGGATGCGATTCTCCAGGAGCAGGCACTCACCGAGCGCACGGGCGAGCTTCTGTTCCCACTCGCGCTCTTTCCAGCGCCGAAGCTCCAGGAAGCGTTCAAGCCTGAACTGGAACCGCCGCATCCGGTGTCAGCTCCCCGCGCGGGTCCGCCGCGCCCAGTTCCTCCGCGGGGATCTGCACGCCGGCGATCTCGCCGGCGGCCCGCAGCGTGTCCACCAGCGGCGCCTTCTCCTCGATTCTCTGGATGAGGAACCGCTCGATGTCCGGGAACTTCTCTATTGCCTCGTCGATCTCCGGGTTGCTTCCCTTCACGTAGGCGCCCACGCTGATGAGGTCCTCCGCCCCGGCGTAGCTCGCCATGAGCCGCCGTATCCGTCCCATGGCCTCCCGCGTGTTCGGGCCGGTCACGGTGAGCGCAAGGCGGGAGATGGACTGCAGGACGTCCACGGCCGGGTAGTGGTTGCGGCTGGCCAGGCGCCGGGTCAGCACGATGTGCCCGTCCAGGATGCCGCGCACGTTGTCCGAGACCGGGTCGTCGATGTCATCGCCCTCCACCAGGATCGTGTAGAAGCCCGTGATGCTTCCCTTCTCCGCCGTGCCGCTTCGCTCCAGCAGCTTGGGAAGCAGGGAGAAGACCGACGGCGTGAACCCGCGGTTGGCCGGGGGCTCCCCGATGGCAAGTCCGATCTCCCGCTGGGCGCGCGCAAAGCGCGTCACCGAATCGAACAGGAGCATCACGTCCTTGCCCTGGTCCCGGAAGTACTCGGCCACCGCGGTGGCCACGTAGGCGCCGCGGATGCGCGCCAGCGGCGGCTTGTTGGAGGAGGAGACCACGATGACGGAGCGCGCCAGGCCCTCCGGCCCCAGGTCGTTCTCAATGAACTCCCGCACCTCGCGGCCGCGCTCCCCGATGAGCGCGATGACGTTCACGTCCGCCGAGGTGTTGCGCGCAATCATGCCCAGCAGCGTGGACTTGCCGATGCCGCTGCCGGCAAAGATGCCCATGCGCTGGCCTTTTCCCACCGTGAGCAGCGAGTCGATGGAACGCACGCCGGTGGCAAGGATCTGCCGGATGCGGCTCCGCGTGAGGACGTCCGGCGGGGTGGCGAACGCCGGGTACCAGATCTCCGACCCGATGTCCCCCTTCCTGTCGATGGGCTTGCCCATGGAATCCAGCGTGCGGCCCAGGAGCTTGTCCGACACGGGGACCTTCAGCGTCTCCCCCATGCCGATGACGAGGCAGCCCACCTCGATGCCTTCCATCTCGTCGTAGGGCATGAGCTGGACCGTGCTGCCGCGGAGGCCCACCACCTCGGCCCACACCGTTCCCCGTCCCTTGGGCACCAGGATCTGGCACAGCTCGCCCACCTGCGCGGACGGCCCGAGGCTCTCAATGAGCAGTCCCTGCACGCGCTGCACCACGCCGGTGAACTTGATCGGATCCAGGTCTTCCACCACCACGGCGTACTTGTCGAACACCCCCATCGGCCCCTCCTACTCCCCGCCCTTGGAACGGATGGGCATGAGCTCCAGGATCCGCTCCTCGATCTCGTGGAGCTGGGAGGAGATGCGCGCGTCGATCTGGCCGAAGTCCGTCTCGATGATGCAGCCGCCGCGGTCCACGGAGGAGTCCTCCAGGACGGTGATGGATTTCACGTTCTCCACCATCTTCATGAAGTCCTTCACGTGCTCCGAGGTCAGCTCCAGGTCCGCCAGGTTCACGCGGATCACCACGTCGCCGCGGCTCTTCAGCTTGCGAAGCGCCTGCACGACGTTGTTGATCACCACGTTCTTCTGGTTCTCCGAGATGACCTTGATGACCTTCTTCACGATGAGGAGCACGAGGTTGATGATCTGCGTCTCGGCTTCTTCTATGATCTCGTTTCTCTTCTCGATGGCGCGCGTGATGATGGAGTGCAGGCTCTCCACGAGGCGCTGGACCTCGGCCCGGCCCTCCTCGTAGCCGCGCGCGGACCCGTCCGCCAGGCCCTTCTCGTAGGCCTCCCGCTCCGTCTGCGTCACGCGCTGCTTGATGTCGGTCTCCAGTTCCGATGCCTTCTGCCGGGCTTCCGCGAGGATGGCCTGCGCCTGGTCCTGCGCTTCCTGGCGGATCTTCTGCGCCTCGTTGTTCTTGCGCTTCACCTCGTCGAAAGCGACCTTCTCCGCTTCCTTGCGGATGCGGTCCGCTTCCGCCCGTGCCTGGGCAATGAGCTTCTGCTTCTCTTCCTCCCAGTTGCGGCGGAACAGCTCCGCCTCCCGACGCAGGTCGTCCGCCGTGGGCCCGGTGTATTCCCCGCCGGTCTCCTCCACGGCCGCCACTTCCTCCACCGGTTCCTCGGCCACGATCTTCGGAGGCTCGATGAAGACCTTGCGGGAGTTGTACATGATGTCCGTGGGCTTGAAGACGTTTTTCGCCAACTGGAGTCTCCTTCGGGGTGCGGGGGCCGCCCGCTACACCACCAGGCTCTCGCTGCCCGCTTCGCGGTCAGCTGCCGCCTCGAACGCATTCGGACCTTCGGTCCTCATACGACGAGTTCCTCTTCTCCGGCGCGGGCCACCACGATCTCTCCCTGCTCTTCCAGCTTGCGGATGATGGCCACGATCCTCTGCTGGGCCTCCTCCACGTCCTTCAGTCGGATGGGGCCCATGTAGTCCATGTCTTCCTTCAACAGCGTGGAGGCCCGCTTGGACATGTTG
>DASRZR010000218.1:0-12231 GCA_035686185.1 Spirochaetia bacterium
TTGCGGAACAGCTCGGCGTGGGAGCGCGGCGCGTTCGGCTCCGCCCCCGCGTTTTCCGCCCGGCTCAGCAGCGTCCGTATCCCCAGGTAAACCAGGTAGGCGGCCCCGGCGTACTTCACCACGCTGAACGCGAGGGAAGAAGCCACCAGGATGGCGGACAGCCCGAACGCGGCTGCCACGGCGTGACAGAGCCCGCCCAGCTCGATCCCGAGCACGGAGGCGATTCCCGCCCGTCTGCCCTGCGCCACGCTGCGGGTCACGATGTAGAGCACCGCCGGCCCGGGCAGGAGCAGCAGCCCCAGCGCCGCCAGCGCGAACACGACCAGGGACGAGGCAGCGATCATTCGCGGTCCCCCAGCTCCTTCGGCGCGAGGTTCCCGAGTGACGAGGCCAGAGCGTCCGCCGCGCCGGCGGCTGCCTTGCTGGGAAGCGGCGTGGAGAACTGGTAGGCCGGATCCTTCTGCTGGCGATGCCAGGTGTCTCTCATCTCCTTCCAGGCGCCGATGAGCGAGCGCGGCGCGGGGAGGTCCGCCGCGATGACGGAGGAAAGGCTCTTGAGATTGTAGCAGGGTACCGCGGCGTACATGTGGTGCTCCGTGTGCCAGTTCATGCGCCAGTAGATGAATGACGTAAACGGGTCCAGGCGGATGGAGCGCACGCACAGGCGGAAGTCGGAAACGTTGTCTTTCAGTCCCGTGTGCATGGGGACGCCCACGAAGTAGCGAAGCCAGTTGGCCGTGAACGGGGCGAACGTGACCACGAGCATGAGTGGCCACCAGCCAAACGCGATGGAGACAGCCACCACCACGGCGTGGAACAGCAGGATGATCCGCGCCCAGGCCACGGATTTCCTGCGTGCTTCCGGCTGGTCAGCGTAGACCGCTTCCAACCACTCCTTGCTGAATCGACCCGTGAAGGCCAGCTTCACCGTGGCCGCCACGTTCTGAACGATGGGCAGCGAGTACGGCTCATGGGGAGCGCCCACCACGTTCAGCGTCAGGAGCTGCAGGAGGAACACGGGGTGCAGTGTGGGGCTGTTGGGCAGCACCACCTCCCGGTCCCCGCGGGGGTGAAGCGTGTACAGGTGGTGGTAGGTGTGGCTCACCTTGTAGTCGTGGAAGTTGAACCACGAGATGAGGCTCAGGAAGCGGACAAAGAAGCTGTTGAGCCCCTTCGTCTTGAACACGGTGCCGTGGGCCAGCTCGTGGCAGGCCAGCCCGGAGAGGAACGAGTACATGGTGCCGTGGAGGAACAGCGTCACCGCAAATCCCACCCAGATGCCCCGGAAGAAGAATATCCAGGTGGCGGCGGCCGTCACGGCAAGCAGGAGGAGGTTTCCGCCGGTCTGAAGCCACCCGTGCAGGTCGCTGCGGCGGGTAAGCTCCTTCAGCGTGCCCGGCTCCACCGGGGAGCGGTACCAGGCAACCTTGAACTTCTCCCGGACTTCCTTCATGGGTTCGTGCGTGGGTTCGTGGGCGCGTGCCATGGATCACCTCCGAAGCGGAGCCGGATTCTAGCACGGCTTTCCCGGCGGCGCAACAGAAATCAGGGAAGGACGGTGGTCTCCGTGCGGCAGGACGCCGTCACGCCCAGCAGGCGGCAGACCTCGTCCGCGGTCTTCTCCGCCATGAGGCGGAAGGTCGTAAGCTTCCCGCCCACCACCGTGACCAGTCCCGACAGGCGGTCACGGGCCGCGTGATCTATCACGATGAAGTCCCGGCTCCATTCGTGAACGTCGTCCACCGGACCCGCCGATGGCCCGGGGAACTGGAACAACGGCCGCACGCCGCTCCAGGAGTGTCGCGTCGCGCTCCCCTTCAGCCCCGGCAGCATGTCGAAGATGCGCGCCCGGATGAGCTCGATCTCCCGGTCCTCTACCCGGCGGTCGTCCGGCTGGTCAATGGGGATGGACGTGGTGCCGGCGATGTTCATCTTCCCCCGAGGCAGCGCGATGTCCCCGTCCGAGGGTGGCTGAAGCCGGTTGACGGACGTGGACAGGCGCGGCCCGTCCAGCGCGACCATGGCTCCCCGCAGGAGGTTGAGGGACAGGTGGAGGTTCGCGTGGGAAAGGATCTCGTTGCTCCACGGGCCGGCGGCAAGCACGACCAGCCGGGCCTCCAGCCGGACGGGCTCACCGGTGCGCGCGTCCGTTGCCCTCACGCCGCGGATGCCGCTTCCGTCCGCGAGGAAGTCCTCCACGCGATGGTAGTCGTGGACCGCCGCGCCAGCGCTCCTGGCGGCGTTCGCAAGAGCCGCGCAGAGTGCCGGGCCGTCACAGACGGCATCCCTCACGAGGAACGCTCGCCGCAGCGAGGGAGCGAGCAGCGGCTCCCGGCGCAGTGCCTCCGCGGTCGGTATCTCCCGGCCCGCCACCCCGGCGGCGTGGATGCCGTGCTCCCACTGCTGCACGTACCGGGGGTCATCGTCCGCGCACAAGGCAAACAGCCCGCCGGTCGGCTTCATGATGCGCGGGGCGATGCGGGCCAGGACGCCGCTCTCCCGCGCGCACTGCGCGGCGGCCACCGGGTCTGAGACGGCGTAGCGCGCCCCGGAGTGCACCAGGCCATGGAACCGGCCGCTCGTGCCGGAGGCCAGCACGCCGCGCTCCAGGAGCGTGACCGAGAGCCCGCGGAGCGCGAGGTCCCACGCCACGCCGCAACCGGTGACGCCCCCGCCTACCACGATGACGTCGGTGCTCATGTACGGCGACACTGGATCAAAGGAGTGACGGGCTCAGCCCTCCAGGACGGTGATCTTCCGCTCGATGGGGGCGCCCGGGCGCAGCGTGTTCATCACCGTGCAGTACTTCGTTTCGCTGAGCTCCACGGCGCGCTCCACCATGGCGGGATCCACCTCCCGGCCGGTCACGATGTACTCCACCACGAAGCGCGTGAACCGCTTGGGCTCGTTCGGGGCGGTGTCCCCGTGCACCTTCACCTCGAACGCGGTCACCTGCTGGCGCTTCTTTGCGAGGATGGAAATCACGTCCATTCCCGTGCAGCCGGCCAGCCCGACGAGCACGAGCTCGGACGGCCGAAAGCCGTCGTTGTCGCCCCCCGCCTTCGAGTCCGCTCCCATGGGGAGGGAGAACCCGCTGGCCGCGCCGCTACCGGTGAAGCTGAGGCCCTTCTTCCAGACGGCGGTTGCATCTCCCATGTCCTGCTCTCCTACTGCTCCACGGCTTCATCCGCCAGGAACTCGCCCACGGTGCCCCCGGTGATGGCCACGAGCTGCGCAAAGGTCATCGGCACGCCGGAGGAATCCGTTCCCGCGGCCGGGTAGATCGTCGAATACTGTGAAAGGCTCTGGTCGATGAACAGCGAGACGCGGGAGTCCACGCCGAACGGGCACACCCCGCCCGGCCCGAAGCCGGTGACCTGGAGCGCTTCCTCCGCGGAGGCCATGCGGGACTTCACGCCCGTGACGGCCTTGAGCTTGCCGTTGGACAGCCGCTTGTCTCCCGGACAGACCACCATGAAGTACCGACCGTCCTTGCCCACGAACAGGAGAGACTTCGCGATCTGTCCCACGGTGACTCCGAGCTGCTGGGCGGCCAGGACGGACGTGGCGGTGCTGCCCGGGGCGAACTCGGCGGCCTTCAGGCCGTTGGCATCGAGAACGGAGCGGACTTTCTCTGGTATCATGAGACGACAATCTATGGAAGAAGACCGCTGCGCGTCAACCGCGGAGGCGGCGATTTGACCCGGCCGCGTGGCGGAGCTACCATTGATTTTCGAGTCATTTCAGAAAGGATGCACCCATGGCAGACGCCGACACCGACCGCGCCCGCACCCGGGAAGCCCTGGAGGCAAAGCTGAAGGGCAAACCCGACTTTGTCCGGGAGGAGTGCTACTGCAAGGGAGTCGGGGAGTACTGCATCGACAACGCGTTCTGCGTGCAGCTCGCCGCCCGGGCCACGCTGCCTACCCGCTTCGGCACGTTTACGCTGTACGGCTTCTATGACAACCGGGAGGGCAAGGAGCACACCGCCATCGTGAACGGAGACGTGGAAGGCGGGGAGCGCGTGCCGCTGCGCGTGCACTCGGAGTGCCACACGGGCGACGTCTGGGGTTCCCTGCGGTGCGACTGCCGGGAGCAGCTGGAAGCGGCCACCCGCTACATCGCCGAACAGCCGTGCGGAGTCGTGATCTACCTGAAGCAGGAGGGACGCGGCATCGGCCTGCTGAACAAGATCCGGGCCTACCAGCTCCAGGAGCTCGGGCTCGATACGATTGAAGCCAACCAGTACCTGGACCTTCCGGTGGACGCGCGGGACTACAAGGTGGCGGCCAAGATCATCAAGCTGTTGAAGATCCGCTCCGTCATGCTCCTCACGAACAACCCGGACAAGATCCAGCAGCTTCAGAACGCGAAGATCCACGTGGCCGGGCGGATTCCTATCGTCATACCGGCCAACCGGCACGACAAGGGCTACCTGGACGTGAAAAAGGAGAAGATGGGGCACCTGATGTAAGGGCCGCCCGAATGCCACCTGCGGGTGGCCGCCTTGCTCCGCTTGTCCGCTTCCGCTACCCTCCCCCAAAAGGAGGAGGGAAATGAAGAGGTTCATCTTCGCGGCGCTGGCCGCCGCAGTGGTGTTGGTGGTGGCCGCCGGCGTCGGTGCCCAGGCAAAGCTGCCGGACCTGAAGGGCCGGACCATCCGTGCCGTCACGGAGAACGCGTTCACGCCGCTTAACTTCGTGGATCCCAAAACGGGCAAGGCCGTCGGCTGGGAATACGACGCGGTGAACGAGATCGGGAAGCGCCTGAATGCGAAGATCGTGTGGAACACCTGCTCGTGGGACACGATGATTCAGGCCATCCGGGACGGGCAGTACGACGTGGGCATGGACGGGATCTCCATCACGGATGAGCGCAAGCAGCAGGTGGCGTTCTCCGATTCCTACATGGTGAGCCAGCAGTTCATGCTCGTGAGAAAGAGTGAGAACCGTTTCACGGACGCGGACAGCTTCAAGGCAAACCCCAAGCTGCTGATCGGCTCCCAGGCCGGCACCACGAACTTCTACGTCGCGGTGTACAACGTCCTGGACGGCAAGGAAGACAACCCGCGCATCAAGCTGTTCGAGACGTTCGGGGCCACCGTGCAGGCGCTCCTGGCCGGGGACGTGGACTGCGTGCTCATGGACGCGGCCTCCAGCCGCGGCTACATCGGCGCCAACCCGGAGAAGCTGAAGACGGTGGGCGGCCCGCTGGGCACCGACAACTACGGCTTCATCTTCAAGCTCGGTTCCGACCTGGTGGGGCCGTTCAACGCGGGCATTGCCGCCCTGAAGGCGGATGGCACGCTGGACAAGCTCACTACGAAGTGGTTCTACGAGTACAACGCGAAATAGTTCCCTGACGGGGCTTCGGACGGGAGGAGAGCACCTCCTCCCGTTCGCTGACCGCCTGAAGAGGCTCCCCTGGTGGCTCCTGGGCATCATCCTGCTCGGGCTGCTCGTGCTGTGGAGCATCGTCAGCCGAAACGACTACCGGGTCATCTTCCGCGCGGCCCTCCACGGACTGGTCACCACGCTGTGGGTGTCCCTCACCGCCTACGCGTTCTCCGCCGTGCTGGGCCTGGCAATCGGCCTGTGCCGCACGTCCCCGCTGCGCGCGGTCCGAGAGGTGTCCACGTTCTGGGTGGAAATCGTGCGCGGCGTGCCGATGCTCGTCATCCTGTACTACATCGCGTTCATCGGGGCCCCGGGGCTGGTGGATGCTCTGAACGCCATCCTGTCACCCCTCACCGCGGCCGGGGTGCTGGCGCCGCTGGACATCCGGGGCATCGATTTCTCCTGGCGCGCGATCATCGCGCTCACCCTTGGCTACAGCGCGTTCATTTCGGAGATCTTCCGGGCGGGAATCGAGAGCATACCCGCCGGCCAGTGGGAGGCCGCCTTTGCGCTGGGGCTCCGGCGCCGGCAGGCGCTGGGACGCGTGGTGCTCCCGCAGGCACTGAGAAACGTGCTGCCGCCGCTGGGAAACGAGTTCGTCGCCATGATCAAGGACTCCGCGCTCGTCAGCGCGCTGGGCGTCCAGGACGTGACCCAGATGGGCAAGGTCTACGCGGCCAGCACGTTCAAGTTCTTCGAGACGTACAACGTGGTGGCCTTCCTCTACCTGTTCCTGACCATCAGCCTGTCGATGGGAGTCCGGCTGCTGGAACGCCGGCTGAAGACCAGCCAGCGGGCCGTGGTGGGACGGTAGGCCGGACTCAACGCAGGGAGCTGGCGGACTCCTCCATCCGGTTCATCGCAAGGTCCACCTTCTCCCGGGAGTTGAACGCGCTGACGCGCACGTAGCCCTCGCCGCAGGTACCGAAGCCGGCGCCGGGCGTCACCACGACTCCGGCATGCTCCAGGAGCAGGTCGAAGAACTTCCAGGAATCCATCCCCACCTGGGCCCAGATGTACGGGGAATCGATTCCGCCCGCGCACGTGAAGCCCATGCCCGTCAGCCGCTCGCGGATGCGGTGCGCGTTTCCCAGGTAGTAGTCCGACAGCGCGCGCGTCTCCGTCCGGCCCTGCGGCGTATAGATGGCCGCGGCCGCTCTCTGCACCGGGTAGGAGACGCCGTTGAACTTCGTTGACATGCGCCGGGCCCACATCTCGTGCAGGGAGTACGTGCCTCCTTCCGAGTCGGCGGCCATGCAGTCCTTCGGAATGACCGTGCAGGCGCAGCGCGTGCCGGTGAACCCGGCCGTCTTGGAGAAGCTTCGGAACTCGATGGCGCACTCCCGGGCGCCCGGGATCTCGAAGATGGACTGCGGCAGGTCGGGATCCCGGATGTAGGCCACGTAGGCCGCGTCGTAGAGGATCAACGCCTTGCTCTTGCGGGCGTAGTCCACCCAGGCGGCGAGCTGCCCTCGGCTGATCGTGGCGCCCGTCGGGTTGTTGGGGAAGCACAGGTAGATGAGGTCCACGCGGGTTCGCGGCGGGTCCGGCACGAACCCGTTGTCCTCCGCGCAGTCCAGGTAGATGATGCCGCCGTAGCGGCCGTCCCGGTAGCGGCCGGTGCGCCCGGCCATGACGTTCGTGTCCACGTACACGGGGTACACGGGATCCGGGATGGCGATTCGGATGTCAGGAGCAAACAGCTCCTGGATGTTCGCCGTGTCGCACTTGGAGCCGTCGCTGACGAACACCTCGTCGGCGCGGACGTCCGCTCCCCGGGACTGGAAGTCGCCCTCCGCGATTGCCTGGCGGAGGAAGTCGTAGCCGTGGTCCGGCGCGTACCCCTTGAAGGAGGATTCGCGCCCCATCTCCGCCACCGCCTCCTGGAAGGCGGTCACAACGGCCGGCGTGAGCGGCAGCGTCACGTCCCCGATTCCCATGCGCACCACCGGGCGGTCCGGGTGCGCGGCCACGAACGCGTTCACGCGCCGGGCCACCTCACTGAACAGGTAACTGGAGACGAGCTTCGAGTAGTTCTCGTTGACGCGGATCATGTCCCGTTATAGCCGCCGGCACCGGCCGCTGTCAACGGAAGTCGGGGGATTTGCAGGACAGGGACGTTCGGCTACAGTCTTCCCCATGGAAGACCTGCGCTACCCCCTCGGCAAGTTCACGCACGATCCGGACTCCACCCCGCAGAAGCGCGCGGCCTGGATCGCCGACATCCGGGACCTTCCCGGGCATGCCCGCGCCGCGGTGGCGGGGCTGGCCGACGCGCAGCTGGACACTCCCTACCGGGACGGGGGCTGGACCCCGCGCCAGGTCATCCATCACCTCGCGGACAGCCACATGAACTCCTTCGTGAGGTTCAAGCTCGCGCTCACGGAAGAGGGGCCGACCATCAAGCCCTACGCCGAGAAACTCTGGGCCGAGCTTCCCGATTCCACGCTGGGGGTGTCCTGCTCGCTGGAGCTGCTGGAAGGACTGCATGCCCGCTGGACGGCGCTGCTTTCCGCGCTGAGGCCAGAGCAGTTCGAGCGGACCTTCGTGCATCCGGAGGGCGGCGTGCAGAAGCTTGACCGGGCGCTGCAGGTCTACGCGTGGCACTGCCGGCACCACGTGGCCCACATCACCCGCCTTCGCGCACGGAAGGGGTGGGCCTAAGCCAGGTTTCCGCCATGAGATCGTCCCCTGCGCTCACCTCCGGCCCGTCCGCGAACACGGCGCCCCGCGGACAGGGCACTGCCATCCTGGCGGTTGCCGGCTGCGCCCTCTTGTGGAGCACCGGCGGCCTGTTCGTGAAGATGGTGGACTGGAACCCCTTTGCCATCGCCGGGGTGCGCAGCCTCATTGGCGGGCTGGTCATCCTCGCGTTCCTGAGGCGACCCGTGTTCACGTGGTCGTTTGCGCAGGTGGCCGGGGGCGTGTGCTACGCGGCGTGCATGGTCGGCTTCGTTTCCGCCACCAAGCTCACCACCGCGGCGAACGCGATCCTGCTGCAGTACACCGCGCCGATCTGGGCCGCTCTCCTGGGCTGGGCGTTTCTTCGGGAGAGAGTGAAGACGCTGGACTGGATCGCGATGGCAGTCGTGGTGGGCGGCATGGTCCTGTTCTTCATGGACTCGCTGAGCCTGGGCGGGATGGAAGGGAACCTGCTGGCCATTGTGAGCGGCATGTTTTTTGCAGGCGCCATGGTGTCGTTCCGCGCCCAGAAGGACGGCTCATCGCTGGAATCCATCCTCCTGAGCCACGGCATCACGTTCCTCGTTTCCCTCCCGTTCCTGTTCGGAGCATGGCCGGGGTGGCGGGGGCTGGGCGCGCTCGGGTTCCTCGGCGTGTTCCAGATCGGGGTGTCCGCCGTCCTGCTGAACTACGGGATCAAGCAGGTGACCGCGGTGCAGTCCCTGCTCACCGCGATGATCGAGCCGCTGTTCAACCCGGTGTGGGTGCTCCTGTTCATCGGGGAGCGGCCGGGACCCCGCGCGTTGGCCGGCGGCGCCGTCATCCTGGTGGCGGTGACCGTGCGCTCCCTGCTCAGCCTTCGATCGGCGGCGGGGCCGACGCGCCACTCCCGTCGGAATCCCCGGCGGGCCTCCGGCTGACCATCAGCACGCCGGCCACGATCACGACACCCCCCGCCACCTGCGTCCACGCGATCTGCTCGCCCAGCACGATCACGCCCCCCAGCGCCCCCACCACGGGGATCAGGTTGATGTAGGGGCTCACGGCGATGGGCCCCAGGGCGGAGAGCGCGTACACGTACAGGAAGTTCGTCAGCGCGGAGCAGAACACCGCGAGGTAGGCGAGGTTCAGCCCTGCCACCAGCGTGAGGGGCACCCAGTGGTTCATCTCCAGCAGCGCGAGCGGGATGAGCGCCGCCGTTCCGAACAGGGACTGGTACGCCGTGATGGCGAGGTCGGACAGGCGCTGGTGGAGGTTCTTGCTCAGGAGGATGTAGATCACCCAGGAAAGGCAGGCGCCGAACATGAACAGGTCCCCCAGGAGGGAACCCACGCCCTCCGCGGTCCCGGGCCGGTAGACGACGGCCGCCACGCCGAGCACGGAAAGAGCAATCCCAGCAGCGGCCGGCCCGTTGATGCGGGTGCGGAACAGGAGCGCCTCCGCGGCCACGGTGATCACCGGGATCACGGCGATGATGAGGGAGGCGTGGGACGCGGAGGTGAGCTTGATGCCGCGGGACTCGAAGAAGAAGTACACCGTCACGCCGAACAGCCCGCTCACCGCCAGCGGCGCCAGGTCGGCGCGCCGCAGACGCGCTTCGGGTTCCACCCACCGCAGCAGGACGTTCAGGATCACGGTGGCGATCACGAACCGTATGCAGACCATGGTCATGGGAGGAACGCCGGAATTGAGGATCGTCTTGGAGCTCACGAATGACATCCCCCAGAACAGGACGGTCCCCCACAGCGCCACGTGCGGAAGCGTCTTGCCGGAGGAAGAACGCAGGGATGCCGGCACCGGTTTTTCCATGAGGATTCCACGGTAGCAGAACGCCGGGGAGCGTGTCAGTACGAACGGTGACAGTCCGTGGCCGCGGCGCGGGAAGCTCACGTGCGGCCTTGCGCGCCGCTACTCCAGCTTCAGCTTCTTGAGCTTCGGGGAGATCACCATCCGGCAGTAACCGGCGGACTGGTGGCTGTTGTAGTAGTTCTGGTGGTAGTCCTCTGCCGGCCAGAACTGCTCCAGGGGAAGGAGCTGGGTGACGATGGGCTCCTTCAGCTTCCCCTGGGCCTTCTTCCTGGAGGCCTCCGCCACGTCACGCTGGGAGTCTCCCTTCCAGAAGATGACGGAGCGGTACTGCGTGCCGGCGTCCGGTCCCTGGCGGTTGAGCGTCGTCGGGTCGTGCGCCTGCCAGAAGATGTCGAGGATCTCCTCGTAGCTGATCAGCGCCGGGTCGAACGCCACCTGGATGGCTTCCGCGTGGGCGGTTTCCCCCGTGCAGACTTCCTCGTAGGTCGGGTTCGGGGTAGTGCCCCCGGCGTACCCGGAAGTGACGGACAGGACGCCCTCGATGCGCTGGTACACGGCCTCCAGGCACCAGAAACATCCGCCGGCAAGCGTGGCCACGTCGTGGCCGTCAGACGCGTGTTCCATGACGGCAGCCTCCGCGGACGAATCTACCAATTGCCGCGCCCGCGGAAAAGTCCGGCTCCTTCGTGCCGTTATCGCCGGGGCCCGCTCAGGAACGGGCCTCCTCGAACATGAACCGTTTCACCTTGCGCGTGGAGGTCTTGGGAAGCTCCTCCCGGGAGACCTCGAAGGAGTGGGGAATCTTGTATACCGCTGCTCCGGCCGTGCACTTCTGGATCTCGGCGCGCACCAGCGCGCGGACCTCATCGTCGGTGAGCGGGCGCGACCGGTCGGACTGCAGGGAGGCCAGCACGTCGGGGTCCGGGTACACGATGGCGTGCGGGAACTCCCCGCCTTGCTCGTCCAGACGGCCCACGACTACCACGTCGGTGAGCAGCGGGCTGGCGGAGAGCAGGTTCTCCACCTCCTCCGGATAGATGTTCTTTCCGCCCTTGGTGACGATGATGTTCTTCAGCCGCCCGGTAATGTACAGGTAGCCGTCACGGTCCAGCCGCCCGATGTCCCCGGTGTGCAGCCACCCGTCGGGATCGATGACCTCCTTCGTCTTCTCCGGCATCTGGTAGTAGCCCATCATGATGTTCGGCCCGCGCGCCAGGATCTCCCCGTTGCCGTTCTCATCCGGGTTCTCGATGCGGACCTCCACGTTGGACAGCGGCAACCCCACGGAGCCGGGCTTGTTGAACGCGGGACAGGTGTTGGAGATCACCGGTGAGGATTCGGTGAGGCCGTAGCCCTGGAAGGTGACGAGGCCCAGCGCCTCCATCCCGTCTATCGTCTCCTTGGCGATGGGCCCGCCGCCGGAGACGAAAAACCGCAGCTTCTGCACCCCCAGCTCCCGGGCCACGCTGGCAAACAGGAGCTTGCCGATGCGCAGGTGCAGCACCTTGAAGAAGAACGTGCTGACCGCGGTGAGCACCCGGAACAGCACGCGGACCAGCGGCCCCTTGGCGGCCACGTTGCTGAGGATCCCCTTGTAGAGCTTCTCGATGAGCAGCGGCATGGCCGGGATGCACGTGGCGCCGGTCTCCTTCATGATCCCGACGAACACGTTCGTCTTCATGGAAGGGACCGGGGTGATCATCCCGCCGGACAGAAGCGGCGTGAAGATCCCCATGCTGGTGGGGTACGTGTGGTGGAACGGGAGCACGATGATCCAGTTGTCCCCCGGGCCCAGCGGCGTGGTCATCTGCACCCCGTCCCCGTTCTCCACGAGGTTGCGATGGGACAGCATGACGCCCTTGGGGGTCCCCGTGGTGCCGGACGTGAAGATGAGCGCGGCCAGCTCATCCGGCTGCACACGCGCGGTGGCGTAGCGGTCCCGACCGGAGGCGACGGCGGCGCGTCCGGCGTCACGCAGCGCGGCAAACGAGGTAGCCGGCCAGCCCGGCGCTCCGGCCTCCGCCGGCTCGTCGAACAGCACCAGGCGTCCCGCGCCGCCCAGCTCCTCGCACACGAAGGAGACCTTGGACAGGTACTCGGAGGAGGTGAAGATGATCCGCGCCCCGCTGGCCCGGGCCACGGCGGCCAGCTCCTCCTTCTTCAGCAGGATGTCAAACGGAACGATCACGGCGCCCACGCACGTGACGGCCAGGTACGTGATGACCCACTCGCTCCTGTTCTCCGAGATCAGGCCAATGCGGTCTCCCGGTGCCACACCAGCCTCCAGGAGCGCGGTGCCGACGCTGCGCACGTGCTCCTGCAGCCCCCGGTAGTCCACTGTCCA
>DASRZR010000219.1:0-5893 GCA_035686185.1 Spirochaetia bacterium
GGATGGACGGCCACGAGCCCGCCCGGTCCACGGTTGCCATCGGGGACGGAGAAACGGTGAACGTCTCTCTGGGCCTGCCCCGGAGCACAGGAACGCTCTTCGTGGACATGCCGCGGGACGGCGTGGCAACGATCACCAGCGCCGAGATCGGACAGAAGACGATCAGCGGACCGGGGTCACTGAACCTGCCGACGGGAAGCTACCACGTGATAGCCGGAAGCCCCGGCCTTCCGAATGCCAGCGGCGACGTGACCGTTGGCCGCGCGGAAACCGCCCACTGGATGCCGTGGAGCAGCGGTTACCTGGACGTGCGGTCGGTGCCGCCGGGCGCGACGGTTTCCGTGGATGGGCAGGATACGGGAACCTCTCCGGTGGTCGTGCCGATGGAGCCCGGGGAAGTTCACCACGTGGAGCTTCGGCTGTCTGGCTACCAGACCATCAGTGCGGACCTGATTGAAGAGGCCGGGACCAAGGCGGTCTTCAGCCGGACGCTCAAGGCCGTGGAGGACGCGGCGGCGCCTCCTGCCGTGGCGGCAGCGCAACCGAAGATCGGCGTGCCGGTGCCGCGCGCGCCAATCGAGATTGACGGGGACTTCGCCCGGTGGAGCACGGTCCCGGCCCTGCTGGGCGGCAGCGGACACTCCGGAGACATCTTCCTGGACAAGGTCTACGTGGCCATGGACCAGGACGAGGAGCACTTCTTTTTCCGCATCGACATTGCGGATCCGAAAGCCGCCTCGCTGTTTCATTCCTCGAACTTCGACACCCTGCACCCTTCCTCGTACGGCATCGATCTGATGAACGGGAGCAAGGCGGTGAGGCTGCACGTCTACTACTGCGACACGCTCACGCTCATGAAAGGTGGCGGAAGGTCGCCGGCCGGCACCGTCCCCTCCCGGTGGATCGTGGACATGGACGTGCAGGACAACGGAACCTGGACGGTTGCGGAAGACGTCGGCGCCAGGTTCGTGATGAAGGGATCGTTCCTGGAAGCCTCATTTCCGATGAAGACCATTCGTCACGCCCTCGCGTTGCCGGTTTCCGGCGGAAGCTGCCGCGTGGATGCACGCACCGGGTACGTGGACAGCGGCTTTGGAAATGGGGCGCAGGACTGGAACCGGTACGCCACCCCCTGGCAGCTGGAGGCCGGCTCGGGAGAAACAACCGCGTCGACAACGATCTCGTTCTAAACGGCCCCCGCCGGTTGTGGGAAGGCGGCCGGAGTTATCGCTCACACCTCGGGAGCTGGTGTCGGCGGGCGTGCTTCTGCCGGCAGGGTTCGCAGAAGCCGTGGAGCTCGCACTTCTTCTTGGGGCAGGGACAGTCGGCGCGGAAGGTGGATCCTTCGCGCTGCGGCGGTTCGGCCAGGCGCTCCGGGTGCTTCCTCATGCCGCCGCTCCTTTCCTTTTCTTCTGCACCTGCTTCCAGCGGAAACAGCTCACGAGGTGGTCATTCACCACGCCCACGGCCTGCAGGTGGGAGTAGACGATCGTGGAACCGACAAAGGAGAATCCCCGTTCCTTCAGGTCTTTCGAGATCGCATCCGAGAGCTCCGTGCGGGCCGGGATCTTCTTCTGCGTCTCCCAGTGGTTGACCACGGGCTTCCCCCCGGTCCACTTCCAGAGATAGGCGTCGAAGCTGCCGAACTCCCGCTGAACCTCGAGGAAGCAGCGCGCGTTGGCAATCGATGAGGCCACCTTGGCCCGGTTCCTGATGATGCCGGCGTCCCCCAGCAGGCGCGTGACATCGCGCGCGGAGAACCGCGCCACCCGGGCCGGATCGAAGCCGCGGTACGCGCGGCGGTAGCCGTCACGGCGCTTGAGGATGGTGAGCCAGCTCAGGCCGGCCTGCGCGGCTTCCAGGACCAGGAACTCGAAGTGGCGCACGTCGTCGTGAACGGGATTCCCCCACTCGGTGTCGTGGTAGGGGACCAGCACTTCGTGCGTGCCGCTCCAGGGACAACGGACGAGATCCTTCATGAGGCGCCCTCCGAGGCGGAAGCGACCCGGCCCGGCCCCTCCGCAAACCAGTTGATGAGCTGACGCGCCACGGAAACGGGATCCGGCAGGTGGGGGAACGAGTCCGCGGAGAACCACTGCGCGTCAACGATCTCTGACTGGTCCACCCGGATCTCCCCGGAGGCGTGCTCGGCCGTGAACGCGACCATGAGCGAGTGCGGGAACGGCCACGGCTGGCTCCCGAAGTAGCGGAGGTTCTTCACCTCGATGCCGGTCTCTTCCCGAACCTCCCGGGCCACGCATTCCTCCAGCGTCTCCCCCGGCTCCACGAACCCGGCGAGCACGCTGTACATCGTGGGCGGGAACCGGCGTGACCGGGCCAGCAGGATCCGGCGGTCACGCACTACCGCCACGATCACCGCCGGCGCGAGCCGTGGGTAGCTGAGCCCCCCGCAGGCAGTGCACTCGAACGCCATCTCGCCGGGTTTCAGCGCCGTCAGGGCGCCGCACCGGCCGCAATATCGGCTGGACCGGTCCCAGTCCACGATCTCCAGGGCCCGCGCTGCGGCGGAGAAGAAGCCCTCCGGGATCATGGCGAACAGGCTGCGGACTGCCTCGAAGCTCCACCCCTCCGGCGCCTCCGTCTCCCGTTCGACGCCGAGCGTCCGGCAGGGCACGCCGTCCAGCGTCCCGATCACGTGGGCACGATCAGAAGGCAGGTGCAGGGAGCCGGGGTCCGCCAGGCAGGGCAGGTCGAAGGAGGCTGCGTTCCTGGCCACCAGCAGGTCGCTGCCTTTCAGGACAAACCACCACGAGGGCCCGCTCAACGCGGGATTCCCGTGCCCTCCGGGAATGAAGCTTTCAAACGATGGAAGTGGCACAACCGGGAACGTAGCAGGATTGGGATTGATGTTGAAGTGAGTCAATTCGACACTTATTGACCCATTTATTCTAAGCATGATTCATAATGACACAACAATTCAAAGGACAGGCCATAGACAGGCTCCGGGGCTTCTTGAGTACAACTCGTTATTGCAAAAGTACTTATCACCAATACGCCCTTCTTGGCACGCTTCCTGCTAAATAAATGGCGTGAACTTTGAAACCAATAGGAGGTCAGATATGAACCTGGTTCGTTACAATCCCACTTCCGTGGACCTGCTGGACAACGTCTCCCGCTGGTTCGACGACTTCTTTGCCGCGCCCACGTTCGGCGGCGCCACCGTTCCTGCGGTGGACGTGCGGGAAACCGACGGTGAGTACCTCATGGAGGTCGAGCTGCCGGGGCTGTCCGAGAAGGATGTCGAGGTGAAGCTGGACAACAACCTGCTCACCATCTCTTCCCAGAAGACGGAGAAGAAGGAAGAGAAGAAGAACGGCTATGTCCTGCGCGAGCGCAGCGCGTCGCAGTTCAGCCGCAGCTTCGTTCTTCCCGAGTCGATCGATCGCGAGAAGATCGGCGCGGAGTTCAAGAACGGCATCCTGAACCTGACGTTCCCGAAGGTGCCGGCCGCGAAGCCGAAGACCATCGAGGTCAAGGCGAGCTGACGTTCCCGCCAGAAGAACAAAAAGTCTGTGTACGGTTACCCTCCTCCTTCAGTGTCGGGCCCCCGTTGGGGGCCCCTTTTTTCCCCTCTACTTCACCACGGCGCAGAAGCGGGCGTATGCCTTCTCCCACGTCCCCGGGTCCGTCGGCTGGTACTCGCGGATGGGGAACGCGGCCTGGATCATGGACCGGGCCTCCGACGGCTTGCGGATGAGGCCCAGGCCCATGGCCTGCGCCAGGGCGTTGCCCACCGCCGTGGCCTCTTCCGGCCCCGCGATGACCTTCCGGCCGCAGGCGTTGGCCGTGAGCTGGTTGAGGAAGGCGTTGCGCGAGCCTCCGCCCACGATGTGGATCACTGTCACCGGGGAACCGCTCACCTGAGCGATCTGCTCCGCCACCCGGCGGTACTTCAGCGCAAGGCTCTCGTACACGCAGCGCAGAAAGGTGCCGCGGTCCGCGGGCGGCTCCTGGCCGGTGCGTCGGCAGAACTCCACGATCGCGGACTCCATGTTCTGCGGGTTGTAGAAGCCCGGGTCATCCGGGTCCAGGAACGCGGCAAACGGCCTGCCCTGCTCGGTGAGCCGGTTCATCTCCTCCCATTCCATTTCCCGACCGTCCCGCGTCCGCCACGCGCGCCGCAGCTCCTGCACGAGCCACGTGCCCATGCAGTTCTTCAGGAAACGCACGGCGCCGATGCCGCCCTCGTTGCTGATGTTGGCCGCCATGGCCTCCGCACCCGTGATCGGCTTCGGCACCAGTCTTCCAATGAGGGACCACGTTCCGGAGCTGATGATGAGCGCGGCCGCGGACCGGGAGACAGGCGCCGCGGCAAAGGCGCTCGCCGTGTCATGCGCTCCCACGGCGATGATCCGGGCCTGGTTGATGCCCACGGAAGCGGCGAGTCCGGCGCGAAGCTCCCCCACCACGGTTCCCGGCGCCACGATGGGCGGCAGGATCCGGGACGGGATACCCAGCGCGCGAAGCACTTCCTTGCTCCACTTGCGCCGCCGGGCGTCCATGAGCTGGGTCACGCTCGCCCAGGTGGAGTCCACGGCCGCGACGCCTCCCAGGTAGTAGCCGAACAGCGTGGGGGCCGGCAGGAATCGCACGCCACGGCGCAGGAGGTCTCCCCGGTGCGTGGTGAACCACAGAAGCTGGTTGGACACGTTGAACGGCTGGAAGTGGATGCCGGTGATCTCGTACAATCGCGCGGCGTCGATATGGCGCTTCACCTCGTCGATCATGCCGTCCAGGCGATGGTCCCGGTAGCAGTACATGGGACCCAGGAGGACGCCGTCCTCCGTCACGAAGGCCCCGTCGGCCCCCCAGGTGTCGACCCCGATGGAGTCCACGGTGTTGCCGATGTCCCGCCGGTAGGCCCGCAGGCCCTCCATGATCTCGCGCTGGATGAGAAGGTCGTCCCAGTAGGCGCGCTCCTCCACCCGGCCGCCCCGGTCCGCCACATGGAGAACCGTCGGCTCGTGGCTGAAGCGGTGGATCTCGTGCAGCGAGAGCCCGTTTCCGTCAAAGATGACGGCAAAGCACTTGCCGCCGGACGCGCCGAGGTCCACGGCGACGACATACGAGCTGGTGGGCATGGTGACTGGTCCTCCGGGAAGGACCACGGTATCATCCGCCGGGGAGCGGCGCAAGCAACCGTATGAGCAAGCTATTCGATCGGCTCGCGGAATCGGCGAGCTCCACGTGGCGGCTCCTGTCCGACACGACCAATTTCCTCAGCCGGCAGAAGATCCTGGAAGGATACGAGCAGGAACTGCGCCGGTGGCGCGAGCAGCTCGCCCAGCACCGCACGGACGCCCGCGTGATGAGGGATGTGCGGGAGGACATCGTGGCGCTGCGCCGCGCGCTGCGCGAGCAGGGCTACGACCTTCGCCTGGGATCCAAGGACATCGCGCTGGAGGGCTTTCGAAACGACGATGCGCTGGGGGAAGGCTTCCAGCGGATCGCGCTGGGCCTTGCGGACGATGACGTGTACTACGTTGCCGGACAGGCAAACCATATCGAGCTGGCAGAAATGCTGGAAACGCAATGCCGACAAAAACGCTCGTGTAAGCCCTACCATCTCCATTGCCTCTGGTACCGGTGGAGAAACGACGTGTTGGTCCTCTCAGGGGCTGCCTCGGAGACCGCGCAGGCGTTCGAGGAGCTGAAGACGTGGTTCGGCGTCAACCGGGAGCTGCTGCTCAAAAAGTTAATGCGGCTTTAGTTCGAACGTCGTTCGTCGGGAAAAACTTTCCCACCGCTCTTGAAACGCCCCCTGTCGGGGGATAAAATGTCCTCCATATCAGGCCCTATCAGAATGGAGTAAGGAGGAAATATGTATTCCCGTAAGGTCGCATTGCGTGTGTCTCTCGCGGTTGTCAGCCTG
>DASRZR010000220.1:0-4345 GCA_035686185.1 Spirochaetia bacterium
CTACTGGTTCCCGAAGATGTTCGGCAAGACCTACAACCACAAGTTCGCCACCGTGGCGTTCTTCGTGCTGTTCGTCGGGTTCAACCTCTTCTACATGACCATGCTGATCCTCGGCTGGGCCGGGATGCCGCGGCGCTACTACTCCTACCTCCCCAAGTACACGGACCTGCAGGTGATCGCTACCGTGGGTTCCTGGATCCTGGTGGGAGGGCTCGGGATGATGTTCGGCAACCTCATCTACGCGCTCGTGCGCGGCAAGAAGTCGGAGGCCAACCCGTGGGGCGGCGCCACACTGGAATGGACGCTCCCGACTCCCCCCATGTTCGAAAACTGGGAGGGCCACCCGCCCACCATCACGCACGGCCCGTACGAGTTCAGCGGCAACGGGAACGGGAACGGAAAGGCGGCGCACGGTGACGGCGCGGTCGCGAAGGTCTCCCGCGGCGCGGGCAGCCGCAAGAAGGGAAAATGAGAAGCGGAATGGCACACGCGCAAACCACCACGGCCATTGACGTCCGGGAATCCAAGGTGTTCTCCCGGGTGGGCATGTGGCTGTTCATCCTGTCGGAAATCCTGATCTTCGGCGGCCTGTTCCTGCTGTACGCCATGTACCGGGCCAAGCACCCGGCGGACTTTCATGCCGCCTCCCTGGAGCTCAGCCGGTTCGACGGCACGCTGAACACGATCGTCCTGCTCACCTCCAGCCTCACCGCCGCGCTGGCGGTGTACTCGATGCAGGCGCTGAACAAGCCGCGGCGCACCGCGTGGTACCTGGCGGCCACGATCGCCTGCGGGCTCACCTTCCTCGTGGTGAAGACCTTCGAGTGGGGCGCCAAGTTCGAGCACGGGCTGTATCCGCGCGCCGCCGTGCTGGACGCGCGGCCGCACGGGGAGATCCTCTACTTCGGCCTGTACTTCACGATGACCGGGCTGCACGCCCTTCACGTGATCATCGGCATGGCGGTGCTGTCCTTCGTGCTGAACTTCATCATGAGGAACAAGGTGACGCAGCAGAACTCGGCGATACTGGAGAACGGCGTCCTGTACTGGCACCTCGTGGACGTGATCTGGATCTTCCTGTTCCCGCTGTTCTACCTCATCTCTTAGGAGACACACGGTGACGCACACGCACACGCATCACATGCGCTACATCGGGATCTGGCTGGGGCTGGTTGCGCTGACGGCACTGACGGTCACCACGGCCAGCCTGAACGTGGGCCGCATCGGCATCCTCATCGTGCTGGCCATCGCGGCGGCCAAGTCCACGCTCGTGCTGCTGTGGTTCATGCACCTGAGCACAGAGAAGCGGCTTCTCCTGAAGCTGCTCGTGCCCATCGCCATCTGCGTGCTGGCCATTTTCATCGGGCTCACGTACACAGACGTCCTCACCCGGTAGGAGAGAGAATGTTCACGTCCACCACCCAGGCCGTAGACAGCTCGTTCATCGTCATCATCGCCCTGTGCATCCTGGTGTTCGTCGGGATCATGTTCTTCACGGTCTTCTTCCTCATTCGCTACCGCCGAAGCCGAAACCCGAAACCGGCGGACCTCCGTGGCAACGCGCTGCTGGAAGTGGTGTGGATCGCCGTATCCACCATGCTCGCGCTGCTGATCTTCTGGTGGGGACTGGGAAGCTTCAAGTACCTGAAGGCCGTGCCGTCCGACTCCATCCGCATCCACGTGACCGCCAGCCAGTGGTCGTGGCTCTTCACCTACGGCAACGGCCGCAAGAGCACCGACATGGTGGTGCCGCAGGGCAAGGACATCGCGCTGGACATGGAGACCAAGGACGTGATCCACGGGTTTTTCATCCCCACGTACCGCGTCAAGCAGGACATCGTGCCGGGCATGACGAACCACCTGTGGTTCCGCGCGGATACGCTGGGAACGGCGGACGTGCTGTGCACCCAGTACTGCGGCGGGGAGCACTCCAAGATGCTTGCCACCGTCTACGTCGTGGCCCCGGACATCTACCAGAAGTGGGTGGACGGGGAAGACGTGGATATCCCCGGCCTCACCTCGTAGGGCGTTACCTCACCCCTCTCTGCTCCAGCGCCTTGGGCGTGAGGGAGAAGAAGGACAGCGCCGCTTCGCGCGGGTCCGCGTCGTGGTAGAGGAACGCGTACATCACGGAAGACACGAAGATCTTCTTCACGTAGTCCCGGGTCTCGGCGATCGTTGCTGACTCGACGAACAGATCCGCCGGCACGCCGGGGTTTGCGCGTTCCCACTGACGGATCCGGCTCAGCCCCGCGTTGTAGGCGAGCAGAGCCTTGGTGATGGTGCCAGCCGACCGCACGAGGTCCCGGAAATGCCTGACTCCGAGGGACAGGTTCGTGGAAGGGTCCCGGAGATCCGGGTCCACGATACGAAGCCGCTGCGCCATGTCCGCGGCCGTGGATGGCATGAGCTGGGAAAGGCCCACGGCTCCCGCGGAGGAAACGACCCGGGGATCGAAGTAGCTCTCTTCCCGCACCAGCCCGTACAGGAGGTGGTCCGGGATCCCGGCCTGGGCGGCGAGCGGCTCAATGATCGCGGAGAACGCGCGCGGGTAGTACAGGTCCAACTCCTCCGCTGACAGCCGCCGCGCGCGCGCTACGGCCCCGATGAAGTTCATCGAGCTTCGGTAGTCACCGGCCTGCGCAAAGGTCTGCGCCGCTTCCCGCATCCCGGCATCGTCCAGCGAGTCACGGGTTGCCCACAGCCGTGCGTACGCGGGAGCCGTGAGCCCGAAGGGAAGGAACCCCAGCGCAACGGGGTCCAGCGGCGGTGCGGCGCCCGCGTCGGTGGGAGCGGCCGGCACCGTACGGTCCGGAAGGTCGCCGAGCATGCTCGCGGCCAGGATCCCGTAGTACCCCATGGGGTCGCGGTACTCTGCATCCTGGAACAACGCGCGCGCCGTGACTGCGGTCGGGCCTGCCGCGGAGGTCGGCCCCGTGGGCAGCCGGCGAATGACACCTTCCTGCCATTCGCGGGCGAGGAGGTAGGAGAGCTGGGCGCGCACCTCGGAGGGTCCCGCGTCCTCCAGCGCCGACCACAGCCCCTCCAGCGTCTTCCAGCGCCTCGCGGACACCAGCTCCGCAATGCGCTCCTGCAGGAGCCCGGAGAACGCGGATGGGTTGGCCCACGAGGAAGCCTCTTCTTTCACCCGGGCCGGCAGGTCATCCGGAGCAACCACGAACAGGACCTCGAGGATCGCCAGGCGTACGCGGTCCTTCTGGGCGGCCGACGGGGCATCCGCTGCTGCCGCGCGCAGCCAGGAAAGCGCTGCCGGGTACTCCCGCGCCCGCCGGTGAAGCCGGCCGGCCAGCTCCTCGGCATCGGCATGGGCCTGGCCGGTCAGCCGGGCCGCGAGCCTTTCCATCACCAGGGCCCCGGTGGCAGCGCGACCGGCCGCCGCGTACGCGGTCCCCAGGTCGGATACCAGGACCCCGTCCTCGAGCAGCGTGGAGTCCAGGGTCGCGGCCACCGGCTCCAGGAGCGAGATGCCGCGGTCCCACTGGGCCTGCGCCAGCGCGTCCTTTCCCGCCAGCAGGTCCTGGTCCTGTTGCCCGAACTTCTGCATGACCGCCGGAGATGCGGCGAGCCACGAGTACACGCGGGTGTGCAGGGAGGAGGCGCGCTCGTGGAGGAAGAGCTGCAGCGTAAGCTCAGGTCCCTGGGGAAGCCCGAGCCGAAGGGAGCTCACGGCCCGGAACAGGAGCACTTCGGCGTCCGGTGCGGTGAGGCCATCCGCTTCCTTCAGCGCGTCGGCGTCCTGCTTGTCCCAGTACAAGGCTTCCACGAGGAGCCGCCGGGCCCGCTGCCGCGTCTCCTCCGGCGCCGAGGAGCCCTCGATCTTCCGCGCCACTTCCGCGGCCGCCGCGTAGTCCTTGCGCTCGATGCTGCGGCGAGCCAGGAGCAGTCCCGCCTCCTCCCGCCACGGGCTCGGGGACCTGTGCCACGCGGTGTCCAGGAGCTGGAAAGCTTCCTGCGGCCGGTCCAGCGCGTCGAATGCGAACGACAGGTAGTACGGCGCCGACGGGGAGAGGTCAAGGCTCTCGCCGGGGTCCTGCGTGGTGAAATCCACCTTCGCGAGGGCGGAGTAGTCACCGCGCGCAAGCTGGGAGCGAAGCTCGTCTTCCGGCGTGCCCCACAGCTTCCGCGCTCCGCACCCGGCGGTCAGAAGGGGGAACGCGAGAAGGAGGAGGAAGACCTCAGTTCGACGGAATGCGGATCTGGGTGCCCGCAAAAATCAGGTCCGGGTTCGAGATGGAATTGGCCTTGGCGATCCGCGGATACAGCCAGGGGTTTCTGTAGTAGCTGGCGGAGATGTCCCACAGCGTGTCCCCGCGCTTGATTCGGT
>DASRZR010000221.1:0-7855 GCA_035686185.1 Spirochaetia bacterium
TGGTAGTCTGATGGTCGCCCCATGACAAACGAGATTCAGCCTCTGGAGACCGTCAACGCGCTTCTCATCGAGCCGTCCGCCGCATTCGGGGTGGCCGGGCATCCGGACCTCGCCGTCATCCGCGTGGGAGCCGCCCCGGAGTGGGCCACGGAGCTGGACCGTGTCGTGGCGGGCTGCGTGGTGCTGGGGTTCCGGACCGTGATCCTGCAGCTGGAAGGCGCAGAGATTGCCTCGTCGTTCCACATCGCCTGTCTTGCCTCTGCCTGGCGGCTCCTGATAGACCGCGGAGGAACGCTCGTGCTCTGCCAGCTCTCGGAGGCGGCCCGTCGGCGCCTGGGAGAGCTCGTGGAAGAAAGTCAGTTCAACATCTTCGACTCGGTGGAGGACGCCATCGAGTGGCTGGACACCGCCTACGTTCCCCAGATGCACAAGAGCTTCCCCCGCGCCGTGAAGTGCGTGGAGTGCGGGGCCGGCGGGGAAGTCAGTCGCCGTGGAGACCACGTCTGCACGGAGTGCGCCGTCACCTACCTGGTCACCGAGCGCGGAGAGCTGCTGTTCTGAAGCCCGGCGGCCCGGGGCAGGCCGCGGCGCGCGGCCGGGCGCGCCTCCCGCTTCAGTCGATCACCCCTCCGCCCACAAGGATGTCTCCTTCGTAGAAGACCGCCCACTGGCCGCGCGCAATGGCGCGCTGCGGCTCGTCGAACGTGACACGGGCGCTGCCGCCCGGCAGGGGCTCCACCGTGGCCGGGACCGCCGGGTTGCGGTAGCGGATCTTCACGTCCAGCCGGACCGGACCGGACGGCTCTTCCCGGCTCGCCCAGTTCACGCCGCGGGTCACCAGCTCCTGGTGATAGAGCGACTTCTCCGGCCCGGCCACCACCGTGTTGGAGGAGGCGTCGATGCGCGTCACGTACAACGGCGCCCCGCCGCCCACGCCCAGCCCCTTGCGCTGGCCCACGGTGTAGCCCCACACCCCGCGGTGCTCTCCGATCACGGCCCCGTCCTGGTCGACAATCGGGCCGGGCGCGTCCGGCTGTTCCAGCACCGCGCGGTACCCGCCGGCCGCGAAGTCCTGGCTCTCCGCGCGCGCGTGGTTGGCCAGCCCCGCCTGCCGGGCGATCTCCCGCACCTGCGGCTTCGTCTTGTCTCCAAGGGGGAAGGTGACCCGGGAGAGCTGTTCCTGGGTGAGCATGCAGAGGAAGTATGACTGGTCCTTGCGCGGATTCTCCGCGGCGCGAATGGCCCAGCGCCCGGTCTGCGGGATCTGCGTCACCCGGCAGTAGTGGCCGGTGGCGAACAGGTCAAAGGGAAGACCCTCGGCGGCCAGCCGCTCCAGCAGCAGTCCGAACTTCACGCGGCCGTTGCACAGCACGCAGGGGTTGGGCGTGCGGCCGGACTGGTACTCGTCCCGCGCGTAGTCCAGGACAAGCGAGCGGTATTCCGCGCTCAGGTCCACCACGATGTGCGGGATCCCCAGCCGGGCGCATACCCCCGCGGCTTCCTGGATGTCGCCGGCTTCTCCGGGACCGTAGCAGGAGTCCGGCACCGGACCTTCCGCCGGCTTTCCGGAATAGATCTTCATGGTGACGCCGTGCACCTCGTGGCCGGCGTCCCGCAGGAGCAGGGCAGCGACCGAGGAATCCACGCCGCCGCTCATCCCCACCACCACGCGCTTCACCCGGGAAATCCCTTCCGCGCGCCAGGGGCCGCGCTAGATCACGTAGTTGTCAGCCGCCGGCCCGATCTCGCGGGCCTGACGGGCCAGCTCGGCCAGCGTGAAAGAGGAGAGGGTCGCCACGATATCGTCCCGCAGCCTCTTCCACACGCGCGTGGCCACGCAAGTCGTGGCGCGGTCACAGCCCGTGGGATCGTCGCCGCACTCGCCGGGGCCGGCGCTCGCCGAGGGATCCACGCACGGCACCGGCGCGATGGTTCCCTCAATAGCCTCCACCACGTCCCGGACCGTTATAGCCTCCGGGGGCCGCGCGAGGGAATAGCCTCCGTGCGCCCCCCGGTGCGCGGACAGGAGGCCGGAGGCCTTCAACGGGATGACGATCTGCCCGAGGTACTTTTCCGAGATCCCCTCCTGGCGCGCGATGTCGCGCAGCAGGGAGCTGCCGTTTCCGTGGTTCACCGCCAGGGCCACCATGAGCCTTACGCCGTAGCGGCCGCGCGTCGACATCTGCAGGGACATGACGGGCGTCTCCGGTTCAGGCGTCCTCGAACAGCCAGGTGCTGAGGTAGCGCTCGCCGGTGTCGGGGATGATGACCACGATGAGCTTTCCCGCGTTCTCGGGCCGCCGCGCGAGCTGCAGGCCGGCCCAGGCGGCGGCCCCGGCGGAGATGCCCACCAGGAGGCCTTCCTCCCGGGCAAGGCGGCGCGCGGTCTTCCCCGCGTCCTCCTCGTCAACGGTGATCACCTCGTCAATCAGGTCGCGCTTCAGCACGGCCGGGAAGAACCCGGCGCCGATCCCCTGGATGCGGTGCGGAGAGTGGGTGCCGCCGGACAGGAGCGGTGACTTGGACGGCTCCACCGCCACGGTCCGCAACGATGGCTTCTTCTTCTTGAGGAACTCGGAGACGCCCGTGATCGTCCCGCCGGTGCCCACGCCCGCCACGAAGAAGTCCACCGCGCCGTCCGTGTCCTTCCAGATCTCCTCCGCGGTGGTGCGGCGGTGGATCTCGGGGTTGGCCGGATTCTCGAACTGCTGCGGCATGAACGACCCCGGCGTGCTTTCCAGTATCTCCTTGGCCTTCTCGATGGCGCCCTTCATCCCCTGGGGCGCCGGGGTGAGGACCAGCTCTGCGCCGAACGCCTTCAGGAGCTTGCGCCGCTCGATGCTCATGCTCTCCGGCATCGTGAGGATGCAGCGGTAGCCCTTGAACGCGGCGATGTACGCCAGGCCGATGCCCGTGTTGCCGCTGGTGGGCTCCACGATCACGCTGCCCTTCTTCAGTATCCCGCGCTTCTCCGCGTCCTCGATCATGGCGAACGCGATGCGGTCCTTCACGCTGGAAAGCGGGTTGCGGGATTCCAGTTTCAGCACCACGTCTGCGCGCGCCCCGTCCAGGACCCGGGACACGCGCACCAGCGGTGTGTTCCCGATCAGCTCCAGCACATTTGCCTTGATGTTCATCTGTGATCCTTTCGCTTTCTGGATGAGCGGGGCCCTCGCGGGCCCCGCCGGACACTCACACCGCCGCGAGGGCCTGTTCGATGTCTTCCTTGATGTCGTCGATGTGCTCGATACCGATGGAAAGCCGAACGAGCTCGGGAGTCAACCCGCTCTCGCGCTGCTGCTCCTCGGTGAGCTGGGAGTGCGACGTGCTGGCCGGGTGCAGCGCCAGGCTCTTCGCGTCGCCCACGTTGGCGAGGTGGGAGAACAGCTTCAGGCTCTCGATGAACTTTTCCCCGGCTGCCTTGCCCGCCTTGATGCCAAAGACCACCATGCCGCCGAATCCTCGCTTCAGGTACCGGCTGGCCACCGGGTAGGTCGGATCGTCGGGGAGGCCCGGGTAGCGCACCCAGGACACCTTGGCGTGCTTCTTCAACAGCTGGGCCACGGACAGCGCGTTGCTGGAGTGCCGTTCCATGCGAAGCGGCAGCGTCTCCAGGCCCTGGAGGAACAGCCACGCGTTGTCAGGAGAGATGCACGCGCCAAGGTTGCGAAGCGGCACGGTGCGCAGCCGCAGCGCAAAGGCAATGGGAGCCAGCGGCGCCGGCAGGTCACTCGCCCAGTGCAGCCCGTGGTAGTTGGGGTCCGGGTCGTTGAACAGGCTGAACTTCTTGTCCTTCCAGTTGAACCGGCCGGCGTCCGTGACAACGCCGCCGATGCCGGTGCCGTGGCCGCCCATCCACTTGGTGAGGGAGTTCACCACGATGTCCGCGCCGTGCTCGATGCTCTTCAACAAGGACGGCGTGGTGAACGTGGCGTCCACGATGAGCGGCAGGCCGTGGGAGTGCGCGAGCTTCGCCACCTCGGCGACGTCCACCACGTCCAGTACCGGGTTGCCGATGGTCTCCACGAAGATGGCGCGCGTCTTCGGCGTGATGGCCTTCTCATAGGCCTTCAGGTCGTTGTGGGGGACGAACTTCACGGTGATGCCGAACTGCGGCAGGATGGCATCGAACATCGTGTACGTCCCGCCGTAGAGGTTGTTGGCGGACACGATCTCATCCCCCTGCTTTGCCAGCGTGATGATGGCGTAGTGGATGGCCGCGGTTCCCGAGGAGAGCGCCACGGAGGCGGCGCCGCCTTCCAGCAGCGTGACCCTCTGCTCCAGGATGTCCTGGGTGGGGTTCATGATGCGCGTGTAGATGTTGCCGAGCTCCTTCAGCGCGAACAGGTTGGCCGCGCGCTCGGTGGTCGGAAAGACGTACGAGCTGGTGCGATAGATGGGCACCCCGCGCGACGTCGTCTCATCGACGTGCTGCCCGCCATGGACGGCGAGCGTCTCCAGCCTCTGCTTCTTCTCCTCGCTCATTCAGTTCTCCTTTCCGATTCTTTCACTACCAAATCGATAGTATTGGTAATGAATCTATCAGACAACACTGTATCTGTCAATGGGAAACACCACTATTTCTATCTAAATAGTAGCCATTTTGGAAGGCGAAAAAAGTGGGCTGAGATCAGTCCTGCTGGAACGCGGTAGCGAGCAGCTCCTGCGTGTAGGGAGCCTGGGGATGCGCGAAAATCTCGCACGCGGGCCCCGACTCCACGATGAGCCCGTCCTTCATGATCACCAGGTGGTGGCAGAGAGACTTCAGCACCTTCAGGTCGTGGCTGATGAACATGTAAGCCATGCCGTGCCGTTCCTGCAGCGTTCGCAGCAGCTCGATGATCTGGAACTGGATGGTGCGGTCCAGGGACGAAGTGGGCTCGTCCAGGACCAGGAGGGCCGGCTTCAGCACGAGCGCGCGGGCGAGCGCGATGCGCTGGCGCTGACCGCCGGAGAACTCGTGCGGGAACCGTTGCCGCTGACCGGGATCGAGGCCGACCTCCTCCATGGCCTGAACGATCATGCCCTCGCGCCCGGCGGGGTCCCCGATGTCGTGGACGAGAAGCCCCTCGCCGATGATCTGCTCCACGGACATCCGCGGACTCAGGCTGCCATAAGGATCCTGGAAGATGATCTGCATGCGCCGACGCAGCGGCCGAAGCTCCTCCTCCTTCAGGTCGTGGAGGGGCTGGCCGTCGAACCGGATGTCTCCCGTGCTCCGCAGCAGGCGCAGCACCGCGCGGCCCAGCGTCGTCTTGCCGGAGCCGCTTTCACCGGCGATGCCCAGGGTCTCTCCCCGCGTGACCTGGAGGGATACGCCGTCCACGGCCTTCACGTGGCCCGTGGTGCGGCGCAGGAAGCCGCGCTGAATCGGGAACCAGACCTTCAGGTTCGTGGTGGACAGCAGCACGGGACGTGAAGGCTCGGCCCGCGGTGATTCGCGCGGTGCCTCGGTGTCCAGCAGCGTTCGGGTGTACGCCTCCCGCGGGTGCTGGAAGATCTCCTCCGTGGGCCCCTCCTCCACGATCCTGCCGTCTTGCATCACGGCCACCCGGTCCGCGAACCTCCTGACGATGCCGAGGTCATGCGTGATGAACAGCACGGCCATCCGCATCTCGCGCTGAAGCTGCTTGATGAGCGCCAGGATCTGGGCCTGGATCGTGACGTCCAGCGCGGTGGTCGGCTCGTCGGCAATCAGCAGGCGAGGCTCGTTGGCCAGCGCCATGGCGATCATCACGCGCTGGCGTTCGCCGCCGGAGAGCTGGTGGGGGAACGACTTCAGCCGCTTCTCCGCGTCCCGCAGGCCCACGCGCCGCAGCCAGGAAAGCGCTACCTGGGTAGCGCGCGGACCGCGAAGCCCCTGGTGCAGCCCCAGCGTCTCCACGAGCTGGCGCTCCACGGTGTGCAGCGGGTTGAGGCTCGTCATCGGCTCCTGGAAGATCATGCCGACCCGGCTGCCCCGCAGGCGCTGCAGGTCCGATGCGGGCAGCCGGAGGACCCGCTGGCCTTCGAAAAGGATCTCCCCGGCCGGGTACGCGATGAGGCTCTCCGGGATGAGGCGCAGGACCGCCTGGGCCGTCACGGTCTTGCCGGACCCGCTCTCTCCCACGAGGCCCAGTGTCTCGTTCTCGTGCAGGTCGAGGCTCGCGCCGTGGACCACGTTTCTCACCACGCCGTCGGACCGAAAGCCAACGTGCAGGCCGCGAATGGAAAGCAGGGCGCCGCCGGAGGCGGCATTCGTGGCGCCGCCGGAGGCGGCATTCGTGGCGCCGTTTCCCGCCATCAGCCGGCCCTCCGGGGATCGAACGCGTCCCGTATCGCCTCGCCTACGAAGAACAGCAGGATGAGCGCGCCGCCGAGCAGCGCAAATGAGGAGATCCCCAGCCACGGAGCCTGGAGGTTCGACTGCCCCTGCTGGAGCAGGTCACCAAGAGATGCCGTTCCGACCGGCAGGCCAAACCCCAGGTAGTCCAGGGCCGTGAGCGTCCCCAGGGAGCCTCCCAGGATGAACGGCATGAACGTGAAGGTGGCCACCATGGCGTTGGGCAGCACGTGACGGAAGATCACTCGACGATCCTTCATACCCAGCGCCCGGGCGGCGAGCACGTACTCGAAGTTCCGGGCCCGCAGGAACTCGGCGCGCACCAGCCCCACCAACCCCATCCAGCCGAACAGGAGCATGATGAGAAGCAGCCACCAGAAGTTCGGCTGCACTACGCTGGACAGGATGATGATGAGGAAGAGCTGCGGCAGGCCGGACCACACTTCGATGAAGCGCTGACCCAGGATGTCCACCCACCCGCCGTAGTATCCCTGCACGGCCCCGACTACCACGCCCACGATAGAGGTGATGATGGCGAGCGTCAGGCCGAACAGCACGGAGATCCGAAGCCCGTACAGAAGGTTGGCCACCACGTCACGGCCATTCTCGTCGGTGCCCAGCCAATTCACGGCCGTGGGTGGTGAGGGGGCCGGGCTGGGCAGGTCGTAGTTGATCGTACGGAAGCTGAACGGGATGGGAGGCCAGAGCATCCAGCCATGGGCCAGGATGAGCTTCTGGACGTGAGGGTCCCGGTAGTCAGCCGCTGTCTCGAAGTCCCCGCCGAAGTCCTTTTCCGTGAAGCTCTTCAGGACCGGCGCGTAGAGGCGGCCGTTCCACCCCACCAGCAGGGGAACGTCGTTGGCGACAAAGTCAGAGAGCAGGGACAGCCCGAAGATGGCAAGGAAGATCCACAGCGAGATGAAACCGCGCCGGTGCGCCTTGAACCGGCGCCAGCGTTCCTGGCCGATCGGGCTCAGCGTGAGCCGCTGCCTCCAGACGCCCGGCTCGGCACGTCGGGCGGTGGCCGCGGAGGACGCTCCGCTCACGTCTGCCTCGTCTCGAAATCGATGCGCGGGTCCACGACGGTGTACGTGAGGTCGCTCACGAGCGTGAGCAGCAGGCCCAGCAGCGTGAACATGTACAGCGTGCCGAACATCACCGGGTAGTCGCGCTGCAGCGTGGCCGAGTACCCCAGGAGACCCAGCCCCTGCAGGGAGAAGATCGGCTCGATGAGCAGGGCGCCGGTGAAGAAGATACTGATGAACGCGGCCGGGAAGCCCGAGATGACCAGAAGCATCGCGTTGCGGAACACATGGCGCCGCAGGATGCGCCGCTCCGTGAGGCCTTTGGCTCGCGCGGTCATGACGTACTGCTTGTGGATCTCGTCCAGGAACGAGTTCTTGGTGAGCACCGTCAGCGTGGCCCCCCCGCCGATGGAGGTTGCCAGCGTGGGCAGCGCGATGTGCCAGAAGTAGTCCGCCACCTTGCCCACGAGACTGAGGGAAGCCCAGTTGTCGGACACCAGCCCGCGCA
>DASRZR010000222.1:0-16049 GCA_035686185.1 Spirochaetia bacterium
CCCAGCGCCACGCGCGAGCAGCTTGCCCGCATCTACGCCATCCTCCGCCGAGCCGCGTTCGTGCGCATCCGCCTCGTTCCCCGCATCTCCCAGATCCTGGACGGGGAGGCGCACCTTATCCAGGCGCGCGAGATCGACCCGGAGGATTTCCTGGCGCGGAGCCCCGTGCGCGTGAACCTCCGTCGAAGCCTGTCATACGTCCGGGGAAAGCGCGTGCTGGTTACCGGAGCCGGAGGCAGCATCGGGTCCGAGCTCTGCCGCCAGCTCCTGGAGGGCGGTGCGGAGCGCCTGTACCTGTTCGGGCACGGGGAGAACAGCATCTTCGAGATCCAGCGCGAGCTTCGGCTGCTGCAGGAAGAAGGGGTCGGGGAAAAGGCCACGCTGGTGCCCATCATCGGGGAGATCCAGGACCGCGAGTACCTGTCCTTCATCCTGGGCCGGACCCGGGCCGCCGTCGTGTTTCACACCGCCGCGCACAAGCACGTGCCCCTCATGGAAGCCAACCCCGTGGAGGCGGTGAAGAACAACGTGTTCGGCACGAAGAACATCGTGGATGCCGCCCGCCGGAGCGGCGTGGAGCGCTTCGTGCTGATCTCCACGGACAAGGCCGTGGAGCCCACCTCGGTGTACGGCGCCTCCAAGCTGCTGGCAGAGGAGATCGTGCTGCGGGAGAGCCGCAACGGCCACCATTTCCTGGTGGTCCGTTTCGGCAACGTGCTGGGCTCCCGCGGCAGCATCCTTCCGCTGTTCCGCCGGCAGATCCTCAAGGGCGGGCCGGTGACCGTCACGCATCCGGACACGCGGCGGTACTTCATGACCATCCCGGAGGCATCGTCCCTCGTGCTGCTGGCCGGCGGCACCGGCTGCGGCGGGGAGGTCTACCAGCTGGACATGGGGGAGAGCGTGTCCATACGGGAGCTCGCGGAGCAGATGATCCGGTTCTACGGGTTCGAGCCCGGCACCGACATCCCCATCGTCTACACGGGCCTGCGTCCGGGGGAGAAGCTGCTGGAGAAGCTGCACGCGGACACGGAGACCCCGGAGCCCACGGCCCAGGAAGGCATCCTGAAGCTCCACAGAAAAACGCTCATCAACGGCCGCATCACCTCGGTGCTGGACCGCCTGCGGCCCATCTGTTTCCACGACTCCGAGAACCCGCGCCTTTTCCGCAACCGACGCGCCCTGCGCGCGGTGCTGGAAGAGGTGATCCCCGGCATCGGGCCGGCCAGCGCCGAGCCGGAGTTCTGAAAGGTCTCCCATGAGCACCACGCCCGCGGCCCCGTTCATCCCGTTCTCGCGCCCGACGCTGGGCAGGGAAGAGGAGGAGGCCGTCCTCGCCGTGCTTCGGTCCGGCTGGCTCACCACCGCCGGTGTCACCGCGGCGTTCGAGCAGGAGTTCGCCCGCATGGTAGGCACGCGCCATGCGCTGGCGCTGAGCTCGGCAACCGCCGGACTGCACCTCGCGCTGGAGGCCGTGGGCGTGGGACCCGGCACCGTGGTGGCCACCACGCCGTACACGTTCGCGGCCACCGCGGAGGTGGTGCGCTACCTCGGGGCCGACCCGGTATTCGTGGACATTGACCGCGACACGCTGAACATCGACCCGGCCCGGCTCCAGGAGAGGCTGGAGGAGCTTTCCGCCGCCGGCCGTCGCGTCACGGCCATCGTGCCGGTCCACCTGGCCGGCCTTCCCTGCGACATGGATGCCATCCGCCACCTTTCGCTTCGGTTCGGCGCGCCGGTGGTGGAGGACGCGGCCCACGCGTTCCCCGTCCGCCAGGGGGACCGCTGGGTGGGGACCCTGGGGGACGCCGGGGTGTTCTCGTTCTACGCCACCAAGACCATGACAACGGGGGAGGGCGGCATGGTGGCCACGGACCGCGACGAGGTGGCGGCCCGTATCCGTGTCATGCGCCTGCACGGGATAGACCGCGACGTGTGGAACCGCTATACGGAGCCGGGCTCCTCCTGGAAGTACGACGTGGTGGCGCCCGGCTACAAGTACAACATGACCGACATCGCGGCGGCCATCGGCCGGGTCCAGCTCGGCCGCGCCGCGGGATTCCTGCAGCGGCGCCGCGAGATCGCGAAGCGCTACCTGGCGGCGCTGGGCGGCCTGGACTTCCTCACGCTGCCGAGGTGGTCCGACTCGCACGCCTGGCACCTGTTCGTGATCCGCGTCAACGAACAGAGGCTTCGAAAGACGCGGGACGAGTGCATCCAGAGGCTGGAAGCGGCCGGCATTGGCGTGTCCGTCCACTTCATCCCGCTGCACCTGATGAGCTACTACAAGACGCGCTACAACCTGAGGCCGGAAGACTTCCCCATTGCCCTGGACTGCTACAAGGGCTCGATCAGCATCCCGATCTCCGCGGGCCACACGGACGACGAGGTGGACCGCGTGATCACCGCGGTGGCCGGCCTGCGGGACTCCTAGCTCCCCGGTCCGTTGCCCGCGCCATATTTACAGAGCTGGCGGGCTAAGGCTATCCTCTTCACCGGGAGGGGCTGGAAGCGTGACGCCGTTCGTGCATTTGCACTGCCATTCTGATTTTTCCCTCCTGGATGGCGCCTCGACAGTAGATGCACTGGTGGGCCGGGCCAGGAGCCTCCAGATGACGGCGCTTGCCCTCACGGACCACGGCACGATGTTCGGGTCCCTTGCGTTCTACAAGGAATGCCGCAAGCAGGGGATCTCGCCCATCATCGGCATGGAGGCCTACGTGGCCCCGGGATCCCGGATGGAGAAATCCGGTACGGAGAAGGGAACCCGGCGCCACCACTTCGTTCTCCTGGCAACGAACTTCAGCGGCTACCAGAACCTCATGGAGCTCAGCTCCCGCGGCTACACGGAGGGCTTCTACTACAAGCCCCGCATCGACGAGGAGCTGCTGGAGAAGCACCACGAGGGGCTGATCGCCCTGAGCGCCTGCCTGGCCGGGGACATCCCCGCGGCCATCCTCAACGGTCAGCACGCGCAGGCCCGCCAGCGAGCCCAGCGCTACCGGGAGATCTTCGGCCCCGAGCACTTCTACCTGGAGGTCCAGGACCACGGCATTCCGGAGCAGGCCATCGTGAACAAGGAGCTGGTGGCCATCTCCCGGGAGACGGGGATCCCGCTGGTGGCCACGAACGACATCCACTACTCCACCCGGGAGGACGCGCGCGCCCAGGACGTGCTCATCTGCATCGGCACCGGCAAGAAGGTGTCCGAGGGCTCGCGGATGAAGTTCGAGCATCCCGAGTTCTACTTCAAGTCCGGCGACGAGATGGCCTCCATCTTCCCCGAGCTGCCCGAGGCCATCTCGAACACGGTCCGCATCGCGGAGATGTGCGCGCTGGAGCTGCCGGCTCTCCGTCCGCAGTTCCCGGTCTACGAGGTCCCCGCGGGCACCACGCCGGAGGCCTACCTTACCGACCTGGCGCGGAAGGGACTCGCGGAGCGCTTCTCCCCGGTGCCGCCGGAGGCCCAGAAGCGGCTGGAGTACGAGCTCTCCGTCATCACGAAGATGGGCTTCACCGGCTACTTCCTCATCGTGTGGGACTTCATCCACTTTGCGAAGCAGAACGGGATCGCGGTGGGGCCCGGGCGCGGATCCGGGGCTGGCTCGCTGGTGGCGTACTCCCTTTCGATCACCGACATCGACCCGCTGAAATACGGGCTGCTGTTCGAGCGCTTCCTGAACCCCGAGCGCGTGTCCATGCCGGACTTCGACATCGATTTCTGCCACCGGCGGCGGGAAGAGGTGATCTCCTACGTCACGCAGAAGTACGGCGCGGACAAGGTTGGCCAGATCATCACGTTCGGAACGCTGAAGGCGCGCGCCGTGATCCGCGACGTGGCACGCGTATTGGACCTTCCCTATGACGAGGCGGACGCCATCGCCAAGCTCGTGCCCGAGGGGCCGAAGATCGACCTGGAAACCGCCCTGAAGGAGAGCCCCCGGCTGGAAGAGGTCACGAAGAAGGGCCCCCAGTACAAGGAGCTGCTGGAGATCAGCCTGAAGCTGGAGGGGCTCCACCGGCACGCGTCCACGCACGCGGCGGGAATCGTCATCGGCCGGGAACAGCTCACGCAGTACGTGCCGCTGTACCGTGATTCCAAGACCGGGGCTGTCTCCACCCAGTACACCATGGACTACCTGGAGGAATGCGGGCTCATCAAGATGGACTTCCTCGGCCTGAAGACGCTCACCGTCATTGAGGACGCGCTGGCCCTGGTGCGGAAGAAGGGCGTTCCCATCGAGCTGAAGACCATCCCGGAGGATGACCCGGCAACGTTCAGGATGTTCTGTGAGGGCAAGAGCACGGGGGCCTTCCAGTTCGAAAGCTCGGGCATGCAGGGCATCCTGAAGAGGGCCCGGCCCGGCCGCATCGAGGACCTCATCGCGCTCAACGCCCTGTACCGCCCCGGACCCATGGACAACATGGACACGTTCATCGAGAACAAGACCGGGAAGAAGAAGATCGAGTATCCGCTTCCGGCCCTGGAGCCGGTCCTGAAGGACACCTACGGGATCCCGGTGTACCAGGAACAGGTCATGCAGATGGCCCAGGTGGTGGCCGGCTTCTCCCTTGGACAGGCGGACATCCTCCGCCGCGCCATGGGGAAGAAGAAGCCGGAGGAAATGCTCAAGATGAAGGAGCTGTTCCTGGCGGGCGCAAAGGCCAAGGGCTACGACGCGAAGACCGGGGAACGGATCTTCGAGCTCCTGTTCGCGTTCAGCGGGTACGGGTTCAACAAGAGCCACGCGGCCGCCTACACCATCCCCGCCTACCACACGATCTACCTGAAGGCGAACCACCCGGCGGAGTTCATCGCGGCCAACTGCACGAACGACATGTCGGACACCGACCGCCTGTCCCAGCTCATCCACGAGGCGCGGGAGATGGGCATCGGCGTTCTTCCTCCGGACGTGAACCTGAGCCAGAAAGAGTTCACCGTGGAGGGCGGGAAGGTCGTCTTCGGGCTGCTGGGGATCAAGAACGTGGGAAGCGGCGCGGTGGACGCCATCATCGCCGAGCGGGAGCGCGGCGGGCCGTTTGCCAGCGTGATCGATTTCTTCAACCGCGTGGACTCCCACGAGGTCAACCGCAAGGTGGTGGAGAGTCTCGTCATCACCGGCGCCTTCGACCGGCTGGGGGAGACGCGCGCCACGATCCTGCAGAACCTGGACCGTCTCATCGAGATGTCCGCGAACGCGCGGGAGGCGGCGCGCTACGGGCAGGCCTCCCTGTTCGAAGGCTCCGCGGAGTCCGCGGCCCCCGTCGTGGAGATGGCGCGGGTGCCGGAGCTCCCGGCTGACCAGCTCCTGCAGGAGGAGCGCCGGCACCTGGGATTCTTCTTCTCCGGTCACCCGCTGGACGCCTGGCGGGAGACGATTGACCGTGTGGTGACGGTGGACCTGTCCCGCAAGGAGACGCTCACCAACGAGCGCGCGTGCGTGCTGGTAGGCATCCTGAGCGACGTGCGGGAGATCCGCACGAAGAACGGGCGCTCCATGGCCTTTGCCCAGCTCTCCGACCTCCGCGGCTCAATCGAGCTGATACTGTTTTCCGATATCTATGAGAGCCGCCGCCCGATGATCGTCAACGAGGCGATTGTCGGGGTGCGGGGGAAGATCGACACCACGAGAGGGGACCCCAAAGTGAAAGTGGATGACATCAACGAGCCGGGCACCCTGCCCCAGAAGGCGGCGGCTGCCCTGCACATCAGGCTGAAGGACGACGTGGGCACGGAGGAGGGCCTTCACTCGCTTCGCGAGTACCTGCTGGAGCGACGGGGCGGCTGCTCCCTGTTCCTGCACGTCGGCGGAAATGGGGCCGCGACCTCCGCCCCGGCGAACGGCCGGGAGGCCGTGGTGCTCGCCTCCTCCCAGATCCGCGTCTCCGGCGCCGACGAGGTGCTGGACGCCCTGCGCGAATATCCCCAGGTGGCGGACGTATGGACCGAGTGAGGATCGGCCTCGTCGGGTTCGGGACGGTCGGGGCGAGCTTCTACCAGCTTGTCACGCAGAACTCGACGGAGTTTGCCCGCCGGCTCGGCGTGAGCGTGGAGGTCCCCTGGGTGGGCGTGCGGGACACGTCGCGGCCCCGGGCGGTGGGGCCGGGCACGAAGGTCGTCAAGGGGTGGAAGGAGATCCTGGAAGACCGGGACGTTCCCATTGTCGTGGAGCTGGCCGGCGGCGCGGAGAACCCCCTGCCGTTCGTGCGGGAGGCGCTGTGCCACGGCAAGCACGTGATCACGGCGAACAAGGCGATGCTGTCCGCCCACGGGCGGGAGCTGTTCGCCCTGGCCGCCCAGCACGGCGTGCAGCTGAAGTTCGAAGGCGCGGTGTGCGGCGGCATCCCCATCATCAAGGTCCTGCAGGAGAGCCTGCTCGGCAACCGGGTGCGCAGCCTCACCGCCATCGTGAACGGCACCACCAACTACATCCTGACGCGCATGAGCGAGGACCGTCTGTCGTTCCCCGAGGCGCTCGCCCAGGCGCAGGCCAGAGGCTTTGCCGAGGCGGACCCCACGCTGGACGTGAACGGCGGGGACGCGGCGCAGAAGATCTGCCTGCTGGCGAGCATCGCGTTCGGACGCTGGATCACCCCGGCGCAGATCCTGCAGGAGGGGATCACCTCCGTGGAGCTGAAGGACATCGAGTTCGCCCGGGACAGCGGCTTTGTCATCAAGCTGGTGGCCCAGGCCCGGCTGGCGGACGGCGTTCCCGTGGTCACCGTGTATCCCGCCCTCGTGCCGACGGGCCACCCGCTGGCCGGCGTACGGGACGAGTTCAACGGCGTGCTCGTGGACTCCGACTTCCTCGGGCCGTCGATGTACGAGGGCCGCGGCGCCGGCGGCAATCCCACGGCGTCCTCCGTGGCCTCCGACCTCGGTGACCTCCTGAAGGGAATCCTCTCCCGGCAGGAGCCGCGGCCGTTCGCCGCCGCTTTCGAGCTGGCGGAGCCGTTTCCCGCGGAGCGCCTTCGCGGCCGCTACTATTTCCACTTCGTGACGGCCAACCGGCCCGGCATCTGGGCGCTGGTGACCACCGTGTGCGCGGAAACGGGGATCAATATCGAGAGCGTGCACCAGAAGTGGGAAGACAAGTCCAAGCCGTCGGACCTCTACGTCCTGGTGGATGAGGCGGAGGAAGCCCAGGTGCGTCGCGCCTTTGCCCGGATCACCGGTTCGGACGGCATCTTCCCCGGCTCCCACTTCTTCCGCATCCTGGAGAGCGCCGGTCCGGCCGGGGGCAGCGGATGATCGACCTGCATACCCACACGTTCCTGAGTGACGGGGATCTCTCCCCGGCGGAACTGGTGCGCCGGGCCGAGCACGCCGGCTACCGTGCCATCGGGATCACGGACCACGCGGATGCCTCGAACCTGGACGAGCTGATCTCCAAGGTGGTGCAGTTCACGCGGGAGACGCAGCCATTCATGAAGGTCCGCATCATCCCCGGCGTGGAGCTCACGCACGTTCCCCCCGGCCAGGTGACGGGCCTGGTCCGCCGCGCCCGACAGCTTGGAGCCCGGCTGGTGATCCTTCACGGGGAGTCCGTGTGCGAGCCGGTGGCCCTCGGCACCAACAGGGCCGGCATCGAGGCGGGAGTTGACATCCTGGCCCATCCCGGCCTCATCTCGGAGGAAGAGGTGCGGCTGGCCGCGGCCACCGGCGTGCACCTGGAGGTCTCCGCGCGGTTCTCTCACGGGCTGGGCAACGGGCGCGTGGTTTCCCTGGCGCGGGACGCGGGGGCCGCGCTCGTGATCAACTCGGATGCCCACTCCGCGTCCGACATCCTCACGCCGAACTGGCGGGAGAAGGTTGCGTTCGGGTCCGGACTGACGGCGGACGAGATGGAGCGGATCAACAAGAGCATGATCTCCCTCGTGGAGAAGCTCATGCCGTCCACGTTCTTTGCGTAAACTTGGAAGAGGGTTAGTGGCGTGCTCATTGTACTGACGATCCTGAATGTGCTCCTCATCGCCTACGTGTTCATCCTTTCGCTGCGCATCGTGCTGGGATGGATCGCGCCGCAGTCTCTTGGCAGGGCGTGGGACGTGCTGGTCTCCGCCACTGACCCGTACCTGAAGGTCTTCTCCCGGGTGCGGTTCCTGCGGGGGAACCTGTTCGATTTCTCTCCCATTGCGGCCATCCTGGTGCTCGTCGTGGCGCTGGACCTCGTGAACCAGCTCCTGTACTACGGCCGCATCACGCTGGGGTTCTTCCTCGCCTCTGTGTTCTCCGCGGCGTGGTCCGGCGCGCGCTTCCTGCTCCTCCTGTTCCTCATCGTGGGACTGCTGCGGACCATCCCCATGGCCTTCCGGGCCACCTCGGGGGCGCCGCTGTGGAGGGTCGTGGACATGATCATGCAGCCCATCGTTGCCTGGGTGATGAGGGTGTTCCGCCTGGGCCGTCGGTCGGGCTACACGCAGCACCTCCTGCTTACCATCGGCCTGCTGTTCGTGGCCTGGGTGATCGGGGAGTTCCTCGTCCACGAGGTCGTCACGCTCTTCCAGATGCTTCCCATCTGACGCCCGGATGCTCCTGAGCGAGCTGACCCAGGAGGTTTCTTCCATCCACGGCGTGGGACCCGCGCTCGCCGCCCGGCTGCAGAGGCTGGGCGTCACGGCTGTGCGCGACCTCCTGCTGCTGCTTCCGCGTTCCTACGAGGACAGGAGCCGCGTGGTCCCGCTGGCGGAAGCCGCCCGGCAGGAGAAGGCCAGCGTGGAGGTCACGGTAGTCGGCACGAGTGACATCGGCTGGGGCCGGTCGCGGACGCTGAAGGCCACCGTGGCTGATTCCACCGGCCGGGAGGCGTCCCTCCTGTGCTTCGGACGGGCGTTCCTGCGCCGGACGCTCGTCACGGGAGCGAAGTTCTTCGTCTGGGGCAGCTTCCACGTCCGGCGCGGAGAGCTTCAGTGCTCCGACTTCGAGCTGGAGCCGTGGAGCGAGCACCCGGCGGGCTTCGGCCGGATCCTGCCCGTGTACCCGCTCACGGAAGGCCTCACGCAGGCCGCGCTGCGCCGACTGATCGGCCGGGTCCTGGAGCAGACGGCGGACACCATAGAGCCGGCGCTGCCGCCGGAGGTGCTCTCCGCGGAGAACCTGCCGGTTCCCGCCGATGCCCTGAAGGGCGTGCATTTCCCGCGCACGCGCGAGGAGGCGGATCGCTGCCGCGCCGCGCTCGCCTACGAGGAGCTGTTCTACTTCGAGGTTTCCGTGCTGAGGCGCAAGCGCGCGCTGGTCGCTTCCCGTCCGCGCGTGCGCGACCGGGCGCCCGAGCTGCGGGACTCCCTCGTGGGGCGGCTCCCGTTCGCGCTCACTGCGGACCAGCTCACCGCCGTTTCCGAGATCGAGGCGGACCTCCTGTCCGCGGTCCCCATGGCCCGTCTCCTGCAGGGGGACGTGGGCTGCGGGAAGACGCTCGTGGCGTTCCTCTCGGCCCTGCTCGTGATCGGGGCCCGGGAGCAGGCCGCGTTCCTTGCGCCCACGGAGCTTCTTGCCCGGCAGCACGCGGAGACCGCGGCGCGCCTGCTGGAGCCGCTGGGCGTGCGCATCGCGTTCCTGTCCGGCTCGGTGACAGGGGAGGCGAGGGGGCTCCTCCTGGAGGCGCTGAAGGACGGCCGCATCGACCTGCTGTTCGGCACGCACGCGCTGTTCTCGGAGGGCGTGGCCTTCCGGGACCTCGGGCTGGTGATCGTGGACGAGCAGCACCGCTTCGGCGTGCTGCAGCGCCAGGCGCTGCTGAGGAAGGGAACCAGCCCGGACCTCCTGTTGATGACCGCCACGCCCATCCCGCGCACGCTCGCGCTGACGGCCTTCGGGGACCTCGACGTCACCTCCATCCGCACGATGCCCGCCGGCCGGCGGCCCGTGATCACGCACCTTGCCCGGGAAGGCAACGAGGAGAAGGTATATCGACGGGTCCGGGAAGAGATCGACCAGGGCCGGCAGGCGTACTTCGTGTACCCGCTCATCGAGGAGTCGGAGGCATTGGACGTGAAGGACGCGGAGACCGCCTTCCGCAGGCTCCAGCAGGAGGTCTATCCCGGCATCCCCATGGCGCTCATCCACTCGCGCGTGCTCGAGGAGGAAAAGGAGGCGGCCATGGCGAAGTTCGCCTCCGGAGCCGTTCGGATCCTCGTTGCCACGAGCGTGGTGGAGGTAGGGGTGGATGTGGCCAACGCCACCTGCATGGTGGTGGAGCACGCGGAGCGCTTCGGCCTGTCCACGCTGCACCAGCTCCGCGGCCGCGTGGGGCGGGGGGAGAGCCAGTCCTACGCCTTCCTCGTCTACGGGCAGAAGCTCACGCCGGAGGGGGTACAGCGCCTGAAGATCATGATGGAGACAACGGACGGCTTTGCCATCGCGGAGAGCGACATGCGCCTGAGAGGGCCGGGAGAGCTGCTGGGGGTGCGGCAGAGCGGCTTCCTGAACTTCCGGGTGGCGGACCTCGCGCTGCACGGCCCGCTCCTTTTCAAGGCGCGTGACGATGCGAAGAAGCTGCTGGACACGGACCCGGGGTTCCTGCAGCCGGCGCACCGCGTGGCGGACCGGGCGCTTGCCGCGGCAGAGCCGCCGGCCGAGGGAGGATAGCGTGCGGATCACCGGTGGGCTGTACCGTGGCCGGACCATCCTGTGTCCTCCGGGGGAGATCCGCCCCTCCATGGACCGCATGAGGCAGTCCCTGTTTTCCATCCTCGGGAACCTGGAAGGGCTCTCGTTCCTGGACCTGTTCGCCGGCTCGGGGATCCTCGGGGTGGAGGCCGCGTCCCGAGGAGCGTCTCCGGTGCTCCTTGTCGAGAAAGACCCGCGGAAGAAGGCCGCCATTCTGAAGAACACGAGCTTCGTGGAGTCATCGATCGAGCTGGTGATCGCGCCGGTGCAGAGGTTCCTGCGGACGAACCAGAGGGCGTGGGACATCGTGTTCCTGGACCCGCCGTTCGCCGCGGAGGGCAAGGGGGCCGTGCTGGACGCGGCAGGTGCTCCGCCCCACCTCGTGCCCGGCGGGCTGGCGATCCTGCACCTGCACTCGGCGGAGAAGCTGGCCACCGACCGTGCCGGCCTGGAGCTGGTGGACCGCCGGGCCTACGGCCAGTCGATTCTGCTTTTCTTCCGTCCTCGGGGAGAGCCGGCCTGAGGCGCTACCAGAGCGCCGGTTTCAGGACCATCAGCGCGAGGATAAGCAGGACGAGAACGCCCGTGACGGCACCCAGGGTCAGCCCGCGGCGGGACGCCCCGGCATACTCCGGGGACTGGGATCCCCGGCTCTCCAGCAGCCGTATCTGGGCCTTCAGGGCCGGGGTGTAGCCAAGCACGCCGACGAGCACCAGCGCGACGTACAGGGCAAAGGCCACGAGGAGCCAGGACGATGCCACCGAGACCCCGCCCACCACGACCATGGCCGCGCCGGTCACCAGCAGCAGGCCGTACGCGGGGTTGGCAAGCCGGTCGTCGATGCGCTTGATGATCCGCAGGGCGAACGGCAGCGACGCTCCCTCCCGGGTGGCGGCGGCAATCCAGATGCCGTAGGTGATGTTGGCTCCGACCGCTGCAATGGCGGCGATGACATGCAGCAACTTCAGCACGAGGTACCACATCGGCCGAAGATCGCTATTGGCGGCAGCCGCGGCAATCGGCAACGTCCCGGGGCCCTGATGCAATAAGCCAGGCGCCCGGCCGTCTCCCATGAGGGGCGACACTCCGGCAGGTGCAAAGAACACTCTCCGGGGTGTCCCATACGGCAACGCCATGAAAGACGACCAGTCAAGCGACACCGCCCTCGGCGCCACGGTCATCAGGGCCGTTCACCAGGTTCTCGACACGCGGCCGCTCATCCTCGAGGACCCGATCTCCCCCCTGCTCGTGGGAGACGATGGCATGAGGGCGATCCAGGAGAATCCCGGCCGGCACGCCACGCTTGCCGCGCGGGGTCTGCGCTCCCACATCGTGCTTCGAAGCCGGTACGCGGAGGACGAGCTTCGCCTGGCATCGGGATCCGGGATCACGCAGTTCATCAACCTGGGTGCCGGGTTTGACACGTTCGCGTTTCGGCAGCCGGGGTGGGCCGGCCGGCTCAAGATTGTGGAAGTCGATCACCCCGCCACGCAAGCCGCCAAGCGCGAGGCGCTGGAGAAGGCCAGGATCACCGTTGCGCCGAACGTCGACTTCCTGCCGCTTGATCTCGAAAGGAGCGCCTTCCTGCTGGCTGCCGCCGCGCCGTTCCTGGATGCGTCACGCCCCACGTTTGTCGCCTGCCTCGGGGTCCTCGCGTACCTTCGGCCGCAGACCACGGAATCCGTCTTCCATGCCGTTGCGAAGATGCCGCGGGGGAGCCGGCTGCTGTTCGCCTTCGCCTCCCACGAGCCTTCGGCCCTCACCCCTGGCGCCAGCGTGGCGGAGAGGACCGCGGCAAGAGGTGAGCCATGGCTGACACGATTCGATGCGTCGGAGCTGGAGCCGCGGCTCCTGTCGATCGGGTTCCGCACGGTCGTCTTCCTGGATCCCGCGCGGGCCGCGGCTCGATACTACCGGGACCGCACGGACCTGCCCGCACCGCGGAAGACACGACTGTGCCAGGCCGTGGTGTGAAGCAGGGGCCGGTGCCGAGTGGATGATGCAAGGAGGGACCGCAGATGGAAATGCGTCAGAGCATTCAGAAGCCGATGCCGGACCTTCGCTTCCGGCTGATGGCGCTGGAATACCGGGTGCGCGCCCGTCCGGCGGACGTGTCGAGGGAGCTAAGGTCCCTGGGCGTTGAGCCGGGAATGCGCGTGCTGGATTTCGGCTGCGGCCCGGGGCGGTATGCCCTGCCGGCCGCGGATGTCGTCGATGTCACCGGCGAGGTGTGGGCGCTCGATATCCACCCGCTTGCCATCGCGGCCGTGAAGAAAGGGGCAGCGGCGCGCGGGCTGGCCAACGTCCGCACCCTTCTCTCCGACTGCGCCACGGGGCTGCCGGCCGAGAGCATGGACGTCGTTCTCCTGTTCAATGCGCTGCATGACGTGGACAACAAGGCCGCGGTCCTGGGCGAGTTGCGCCGGATCCTGAAGCCCAAGGGGAGGCTCCTGTACAAGGACCACACACTCAACGGTCACGCCCTGCTATCCCTGATGAGAGATAACGACTTCCGTCCCTGGGGAAGGTCGAGCGTGACCTCGTTCGTGAAGTGTTGACGCCGGCGTCTCCGGCCTCGGGCAGCTTGCAATACGCGGCATGATCTGGTAGGTTGGCGGGGCTCCAACGGGAGCGCCATCCGCCCTTGTAGCTCAGTCGGTAGAGCACGTCCTTGGTAAGGACGGGGTCACCGGTTCAAATCCGGTCGAGGGCTGTCATACGCCTGCGGAAGACCCACCGGAGCTGGCGGAAAGGGGGACGTTTCGCCGGCGGCACAGGCGTGCGCGCTGACCCGCTTGACACTGGAAGAGCAAAATGTGTAAATTTGCCCTTCAACTACCAGCAGGGAGACCCACATGGCCAAGGGAAAAGCAAAGAACCTGGAGCTAGTAGCTCTGCAGTGCACGGAATGCGAACGTCGCAACTATACCACCACGAAGAACCGCAAGAACACGCAGGGAAAGCTCGAGTTCACCAAGTACTGCCGGTGGGACCGAAAGCACACGCTTCACAAGGAAGTGAAGGTAAAGTAGTCACCCTAGGCCAGTAGCTCTAATGGTAGAGCGCCGGTCTCCAAAACCGGATGTTGCGGGTTCGAGTCCTGCCTGGCCTGAACATGGGCGAGGGAAAGCCGAAGGGCGGAGGAAATGAGAAGAGTCATCCTGTTCTTTCAGGAAAGTTACGCGGAGCTCCGCAAGGTGACGTGGCCCAGCCGTGACGAGGCCGTGGCGTCCACAAAAGTCGTGCTCGTCTCCACGCTGATCATCGCCGCGATGCTCGGCCTGGTGGATTTCATCCTGTTCAAGCTGGTGGACTGGCTGTTCTAGGCGCGCCGGCATGTCAAAGGCATGGTACGTCCTGCATACCTACTCCGGGTATGAGAACAAGGTCCAGAAGCACGTGAAGATGCTCGTGGACAAGGGCACCCTGAAGGAGCACGTCTTTGACGTGAAGGTGCCCGCGGAGGAAGTCGTGGAGGTGAAGGACGGCCACAAGCGCGTCACCTCCAAGAAGTTCCTCCCCGGCTCCATCATGATGGAGATGGACCTTCCCGACCTGGGCTGGAAGGAGGTCTGCCAGGAGATCCGCAAGATCCCCGGCGTCACGGGGTTTGTCGGCTCCAACCGCAACCAGAAGCCGCAGCCCATCTCGCAGGAGGAAGCCCGCGGGATACTGCAGAAGGCGGGAGAGATCAAGGCAGACCGCATCCTGAAGCCCCGGCAGAGCTTCTCCGTCGGCGAGATGGTGCGGATCATCGATGGTCCCTTCGACTCGTTCACGGGGAGCATCGAAGAGGTCAACACGGAGAAGGGCAAGCTCCGTGTCATGGTGGGAATTTTTGGCAGGTCCACGCCCGTGGAGGTGGATTTCCTGCAGGTGGAAAAGATATAGCCACGGAAGGCGAGCCGCGCCGAGCCCCGGGACGGACGCAAGGGGCGGCAGGGAAGAACGGGTGCCGTTGGCGCTCGATGACTGACAGGACAACCCTCTTGGGACAGGCCACGGCAGCGTCCGGGCCAGTCCGATTGGGAGCTCGCGGGGCCGAACGGCCGCCGTGGGCGCTGGTACCACGGAGGTAGGAACACATGGCAAAGAAGACAGTCAAGGCACTCGTCAAGCTGCAGGTGCCCGCGGGCAAGGCCACTCCGGCCCCGCCGGTCGGACCGGCGCTCGGACCCCACGGCGTGCAGGCGGCGCAGTTCTGCCAGCAGTTCAACGAGCGGACCCGCAAGCAGGAAGAAGGCGTCCTGATCCCGGTCGTCATCACGATCTACACGGACAAGACGTTCACCTTCATCACCAAGACCCCGCCGGCCGCCGTGCTCATCAAGAAGGCGCTGGGGCTGGAGAAGGGCAGCGGGGAGCCGAACAAGACGAAGGTCGGCGCGCTCACCCGGGACAAGCTGCGCGCCATCGCGGAGCAGAAGATGCCGGACCTCACCGCGCACGACATCGAGGCCGCGATGAAGATCATTGCCGGCACGGCCCGTTCCATGGGCGTGACGGTGGAGGGCTGACGACATGGCGCACGGAAAGAAATACCGCGCCTCGGCGCAGAAGGTGGAGCGCCTGGAGACCTACGCGCTGGACAAGGCCGTGGACCTCGTGAAGGAGATGGCCTACGCGAAGTTCGACGAAACCGTGGAAGTCTCCATGAAGCTCAACATCAAAAGCAAGCACACCATCCGGGACGTCATGGCCCTGCCGCACCTGTTCGGCAAGGAGAAGCAGATCCTCGTCTTCGCCAAGGGTGACAAGGCGGAGGAGGCCAAAAAGGCGGGCGCCGCGTTCGTGGGGGACAACGACCTGATAGAGAAGATCCGCGGCGGGTGGCTGGATTTCGACATCGCGGTGGCCACCCCCGACATGATGAAGGACGTGGGCAAGCTGGGCCAGATCCTCGGGCGCCGCGGCCTGATGCCCAACCCGAAGACGCAGACGGTCACGTTCAACATCAAGGAAGCCCTGGAGGAGCTGAAGAAGGGCCGCGTGGAGTACCGCGCGGACAAGGGCGGCGTGGTGCATCTCGCCGTGGCAAAGCTTTCCATGGGCAAGGAGCAGATCGCGGCCAACGCGCAGGCCTTCATCCAGGAGGTGGTGCGCAAGCGGCCGTCCGACCTGAAAGGGGACTACGTTCAGTCCATCGTCCTTTCCTCCACGATGGGGCCGGGCGTCCGGCTCTCGCCCAAGGACAAGGCCTTCGTCGCGTAGGAGCGCACACCAGATGGCAGATACCAACAGGAAGATCCAGCCGGCCAAGATCGAGGCCGTGACGAAGTTGAAGGAGCACTTTTCGAAGGCTCCGGACCTCATCTTCTCCGACTTCCGCGGGATGACGTTCCCGCAGATGATCGAGCTGCGCCAGAAGCTCACGGAGAAGGGAACCGCCTACCGGGTGGTGCGAAACGCTTTTGCCCGCATCGCCATGAAGGAGGTC
>DASRZR010000223.1:0-6239 GCA_035686185.1 Spirochaetia bacterium
CGAAGGCCACCATGAGGACCGCGCCCGCCGCCGCGGAGACAGCTTCACTGACGCGGTAGGGCCGCACCATGACGGAGACGAGCGTGGCCAAGAAGATGCACCCGCCGAGGATCGATCTGACCATGTCGCTTGAGGGGAATATACGAAAGCGAGGCCTCGGGGGCGGCGGGCGCCGTACCGCCGCTGAGCACGAACGCAGCGGCTACAGCAGGACGGCGGCCGAGACGACGGAGGTCCACACGCCGCCGGAGGCTCCCTCCGCGGTCTGCGTAATGCTCGTGCTGTCGACGATGTGGCCACCCATGCGGTACTGCTCGCGCCGCTCGTTGTAGTCCTTGTCCAGGTCGAACGGCACGCCGAGCAGCGTGGCAAGCATGGACGCGGCGAGGTCCTCCGCGTAGTCACCGGCCTCCTTCTCGGTCTGGCCGTACGTGTGGTGCTCGGACAGGTAGCCGTACATCTTCTGGTCGGAGGGTATGGCGATGCCGATGGAGGCGGCGATCCGGCGGCCCGGCTCGTTCGTGGCCATTTCCGCCAGCACCACGAAGGTGACCTCCCCGGCTTCCAGCGCGGCAAGCCCTTCCTCCGGGCTGGCAATCTTGCAGCCCGGCGGGAAGATGGAGGAAACGCGCACGATGTTCAGGTGCGCGATGCCCGCGTTGCGAAGCGCCATCTCGAAGCTGTTGAGCTTCTCCTTGTTGATGCCGACCCCGCGGGTCAGGAACAGCTTGCGTGGAACGAATCTCATTTATCGTGACCTTCGACCCTGGACGATAAGCCGGGGACGAGACGAAGTCAAGAAGACGGCTTGCAATCGCCGGACCATTCCACGATACTTTTTGCTGGTATGGGCGTTTCCCCGCTCAGGACTGCTCTTCGACCCTCCCTGGTGGACGGACTGTTTTACCCTGCCCGAAAGGAAGCGTTGGCGGCTGCCGTGGACGACCTGCTGAGCCGACCGGAGACACCGCGCGCGGCCCGGTGGGCCGTCATCTCCCCTCATGCCGGTTTCGAGTACGCCGGCCCGGTGATGGGCGCGGCCTTCCGCGCCATCGCGGACCGGGCCGTGCGAACGGCCGTGGTGATCGGCCCGGTGCACCGCGACGCGGAGGACGCCATCTACCTTCCGGAGTCATCCGCCTTCTCCACGCCCCTGGGAGCCGCGCCGGTGGACGAGGAGGCGCTGTCCGCGCTGGCGGCCGTGGACCCGATCTTCCAGCGCAACGACATCCCCCACCTGGAAGAGCACTGCCTGGAGCTGCAGCTCCCGTTCCTCCTGCGCCTGTTCCCCGGCGTTTCCATCGCGCCGCTGCTGGTGGGAGCCGCCGGCCGGCGGGGCGCGGACGCGCTGGCAAAGGGCCTTGCATCCGTGTTCGCTGCCCGGCAGGACAGCACGGTGTTCATCGTGACGGCGAACATGGCCTCCTACATGACGGGCACGGACACCCACCGGGAGAGCCGGGAGCTGGAAGCGCTGCTGAGCCGCGGGGACTGGAAAGGCGTGTTGAGCGCGGCCGAGTCGCGTCGGATCAGCGCCTGCGGTGCCTCCTGCATGGCCGGGCTCCTGGCGCTGGCCGGGCAGGCCAGCGACGTGCAGATCCTTGCGCGGGGGAAATCGGAAGAGCCCGACGAGGACCCCGCCCGCGTGGTCCACTACGCTGCCGTGAGCATCGAGCGGGGCGCCGCATGACGGGAGTGCTTTCTGCCTCGGACCAGCGCGTGCTGCTCGAGTGCGCGCGGGAGGCCATCCGCTCCCGGCTGGGCCGCCAGGAGCCGGTCTACCCGCCGGCGCCGTCCTCCCTGGACGAAGAGTGCGGCGCGTTCGTCACGCTGAGGCTGGACGGAGAGCTTCGAGGCTGCATCGGCCACGTCTCCGCCTGCCAGGCCCTGCTGGACGCGGTGAAGTCGGCGGCCATTGCCGCGGCATTCAACGATCCGCGCTTCCCTCCCCTCACGCCGGCGGAATATGCCGGCGTGCAGATCGAGATCTCGGTGCTGTCCCCGTTCCAGAGGATCTCCGATCCGTGCCAGGTGGTGCCCGGCACGCACGGGGTCATGATCAGGAGCGGCTACCGCTCGGGCCTTCTCCTGCCCCAGGTGGCCACCGAGCAGGGCTGGAACCGGGAGACCTTCCTGTCCCACGCCTGCCGCAAGGCGGGCCTGCCGCCGGATGCCTGGAAGAGCCCCCCGACCACGATCGACATCTTCACGGCCACCGTGTTCCACGAGCCGCAGGAGTAGACCTCCATGCCAATAGAGATCACCCAGGACGGCTCGCCCCGGCTGGCCGTCTCCGCGGGCAGCACCACGCGCGGCACCGCCCTGTCCCGCCTGCTGTCCCTGCGCGGCGCGCCGGGCTGGCGCGTTCAGGACGGCCAGGTCCGGGAGTGGCGCTTTGAAGGCGTCACCGAGCGGGACGGCACCACGTACCTGTTCGGCCCTCCCGTCACGGGCACGCCGCTTGCGGCCATCCTGCGCCAGGAAGCCCCCGATGCGCTCCCGCGCGTCGGCCAGGTCGCGCGGGCGCTCCTGCAGCTCTCCGAAGGCCCGGCCGGCTGGATTCCCGTCCAGTCCGACTCGATCCTGATCGACGAGAAAGGGAGCGTGCTGGTGCTGCCCCCGGCCGTGGACAGGGAATTGAGAGAGCTGCGGCCGTTCCCCGAAAACCGGGAGACCTACGAGGCGCTGCACCATCCGGATCTCACGGGAGAGACCTCCACTGTCTTCTCCCTGTGCGCGGCGCTCTACCGCATCATGACCGGACGCTTCCCGTTCTGGGCGGACGATGCGGAAGAGCTGCATTCCCAGGCCCGCGGCCTGGAGGTCCCGCCGCCGGCCATCCTCGTCCCGGGCCTTGATGAGGCTGCCTCCCAGACGGTCATGGCCGGTCTGCGGGGCCGCCCGGGCGCTCTCACGCTGCAGCGGCTGACGCGGGAGATCGAGCAGTGGCAGCAGAAGCCGCTCGTGCGGCCGCCCACCGCGGAGGAGAGGGAAAGCGCGCTGAAGGCGGCTGCCGCGCGCGAAGCGGCATCGCGGAAGAGCTTCCGCCGACAGCGGTTCTGGCAGAAGAACTGGCGCACGGTGGCCATCGCGGCCGCCGTGGTCATCGTGGTCGGAGCCCTGGCCGGCTCGATATTGAAGAACGTGCTGGCGCCCCGGCCGACGCGGGGTTTCCCGCCGGCCCGCGTCGTTCAGACCTTCTACTCCAGCATGAACACGCTGGACCACACGGTGATGGAGTCCTGCGTGGTGGGCGGTGCCGGCAAGGCAGAGATCAACGAGGCGATGACCCTGTACGTCACCTCCCGGGTCACGCAGGGCTACGAGGGCCGATCGAACATCCAGTCCGCGGCGGAATGGGACGCGGCGGGGCGACCGCCGCTTCGGCCGCTCACCAGCCTGTTCGGCGTCACGAACCTGTCCGTGACCCAGGAACAGGCGCCGCCACAACCCGTGTACGTGGTGACGTACCAGATGTGGAACCCGGCCCCCGCCCCGGACACCGCCGCGCCCGACTCGCCGCCGCGTTCAGAAGGGCATTCCGACGCTGACCGGGTGTGGCTGAGGCAGGACCGCGGCGACTGGGTGATCTACCGCATCGATCACGTGAGCAGCGCTCCGCTTCCCGCGCCGCCTATCGCGCCCGCGCCCTGAGGAACGAGTCGATCTCGGCAGAGGTCGGCATGGAAGGCTGGGCGCCCCGGCGCGTGGTGGACAGGGCCGCCGCCGCGGACGCGCGGCGCATCGCGTCCGTCATCGGCAGTCCCTGCGCCACGGAGGCCGCGAGCACGCCGCAGTAGCAGTCCCCCGCGCCCACGGTGTCCACGGAGTCCACCGGGAACGCCGGCACGGCCTCCGCGCCGCCTGCTGTCACGAAGAGGCTCCCGTTCCTCCCCAGCGTCACGATCACGCTGTGCACGCCCTGCTGCAGGAGGACCCTCCCGTCCTGCTCGGCGCCGGCCGCATCATCGCTGGAGGAGCGGTGGCGGCCCGTCAGCGCGGCAAGCTCATTGCGGTTGCAGATGAGGCAGTCCACCGCGGCCAGCACGTCGCGGGACGGCATGCGCGCCACCGTGGGAGCGAGGTTCCAGAATACCGTGTGACCAGCCGCCCGGCAGCGGCGGATCAGCTCCTCCGTTGTGTCCGGGGGCACTTCGTTCTGGAACAGGGACACGCAGACCTCGCCCGGCCCTGCCGGCAGCACCTGCACGTTATCGGCCACGAAGCGGTCGTTGGCTCCGGGGGCCACGACGATGGTGTTCTCTCCCCGGACGTCCACCGTGATCTGCGCGACACCGGACGGGACGTCCCGCAGCAGGCGGACGCCCGCGGTGATCACCCCGGTCTCCCGCAGCGCCGCGATTCGCTCCCGGCCGAACGGGTCGTCACCGAGGCAGCCGTGCAGCCGGGCCTCCGCGCCGGCCCGGGCGGCGGCCACCGCCTGGTTGGCGCCCTTGCCCCCGGGGAAGGAGCAGTAGGTGCCGCCGCCGATCGTTTCCCCGGGCTGCGGCAGGCGGGAGATGTAGACGACGAGGTCCGTGTTGATGCTGCCGAAGACAAACACGCGGGCCGGCATGGTGGCCCGATCCTGGGCCGAGGCCCCCCCGGTAGTCAATCCGGGGCGTACTTGCTATGCTCCGCGTCACATGAAGGCGATCGAGCTGCCCAAGTCCTTCGACCCGAAGAGCTACGAGGACCGCATCTACGCGTGGTGGATGGAGCATCACGCCTTTGCTCCCGCCCCGGAGCGGCCGCGCTCGGAGGGCCGGTGCGTGATCGTCATCCCGCCACCCAACGTCACCGGCGTCCTTCACATGGGACACGGGCTGAACAACTCCCTGCAGGACATCGTCATCCGCTACCACCGCATGGTGGGGGACGACACGCTGTGGGTCCCGGGCTGCGACCACGCCGGGATTGCCACGCAGAACGTGGTGGAGAAGATGCTGAAGAAGCGCGGCACCAGCCGCGCGGAGATCGGCCGCGAGAAGTTCGTGGAGGAGACCTGGAAGGTCACGCACGAGCACCACGACATCATCGTCACGCAACTGAAGAGGCTGGGCTGCTCCTGTGACTGGGACCGGGAGCGCTTCACGCTGGACGAGGGCCTGTCCCGCGCGGTGCGGGAGGTGTTCGTCTCCCTGTACGAGAAGGGCCTGATCTACCGCGGCTACTACCTGGTGAACTGGTGCCCGTCCTGCCGCACGGCCATCTCCGACGACGAGGTGGACCACGTGGAGACAAAGGGCATGCTCTGGCACTACCGCTACCCGCTGGCGGACGGCTCCGGCTCCATCACGGTTGCCACCACCCGGCCGGAGACGATGCTGGGGGACACGGCCGTGGCCGTGCACCCGGAGGACGAGCGCTACCGCGGCATGGTGGGGAAGATGGTGCAGCTTCCTCTCACCGGCCGGCAGATCCCCATCATCGCCGACGCGCAGGTGGAGAGGGAGTTCGGCACGGGCGCGGTGAAGGTGACCCCCGCGCACGACCCGGCCGACAACGAGATGGGCCACCGCCACTCCCTCCCGGAGATCAACATCCTCACGCCGGACGGGAAGCTCAATGAGAACGTCCCGGAGGCGTACCGCGGCCTGCCCGTGGCAAAGGCTCGCGCGAAGGTCGTGGAGGACATCAAGGCCGCGGGCCTCTTCGTCAAGGAAGAGGATCACACCCACCAGGTGGGGCACTGCTACCGGTGCAATACCGTCATCGAGCCGTTCCTCTCTGACCAGTGGTTCGTGAAGATGCGGCCGCTGGCGGACAAGGGCCTGAAGGCGTGGGAGGACGGGAAGGTCCGCTTCTACCCGGCGCGCTGGGAGAGCACGTACGCGAACTGGATGAAGAACATCCGTGACTGGTGCATCTCCCGGCAGCTCTGGTGGGGCCACCGGATCCCCGTGTGGTACTGCGCGGACTGCAAGGCCATGACCGTGTCCCGGACGGACCCCACGTCCTGCTCGAAGTGCGGCAGCGGGAAGATCGAGCAGGACCCGGACGTGCTGGACACGTGGTTCTCCTCCGCGCTGTGGCCGTTCTCCACGCTGGGATGGCCGGACAGGACAGCCGACCTCGCGCGCTTCTATCCGACCACCACGCTGATCACCGCCTACGACATCATCTTCTTCTGGGTGGCCCGCATGATCATGATGGGCCTGGAGTTCATGGGCGAGGTCCCGTTCACGGACATCATCATCACCGGTCTCGTGCGGGACAAGCACGGCCGCAAGATGTCC
>DASRZR010000224.1:0-6184 GCA_035686185.1 Spirochaetia bacterium
GCGACTGTCGGCGGATGGTGAGCCCCGCCGCGGCCATGCACACGGCCACGACCGGGGAGAGAATCATGAACAGGGTGTACTGCATGGAAGTGGAGCGCCGAACGGTATTATACCCCGCCGCGCCCCCGCGGACAGCACTGAGTCCGAGAGCGGCCGGGGGGATGGCCCTCCCCGCGCCGGATGCAAAATACGTTGACCCCGGCCGTGGGGCGGCGTAGCCTTACCCCCACAGGAGGCTCACATGGAACGTCCGGTCCTTCTTGCCACGGCCGCCAGGGAGGAGACCTTTGGCGGCATCACGTACCACCTCGACGGGGAGCTGGTCCCCGCGCTCACCGTGGACCTTTCCGGCAGCGCGTCGGTCTACTTCGAGCACCACATCCTGCTGTGGAAGCACCCCAGCGTCACGATCGGCATCAAGGCGATGAAGGGCGCCCTGAAACGCATGGTGGCCGGCATCCAGATCTTCGTGACCGAGGCCAAGGGCCAGGGGGAGATCGCGTTCAGCCGTGACGGCCCGGGGCACATCGCCTCCGTGCACCTGAAGAAGGGACAGGAGCTGCACGTGCGGGAACACCAGTTCCTGGCGGCCACCGGCACCATTGACTACACCTTCGAGCGCGTGAAGGGAGTCGCCAACATCCTGTTCGGCGGGTCGGGATTCTTCATCGACAAGTTCAAGGCCGCGGAGGACGGGATCCTGTGGCTGCACGGGTACGGCAACGTGTTCGAAAAGGTCCTGGGCGCGGGGGAGCAGATCGACATCGAGCCGGGTGGATGGCTGTACAAGGACCCCGGCGTGAAGATGGAAACCACCATGCAGCGCCTGTCCACGGGCATGCTCGCCGGGTTCAACCTCGTCATGAACCGGTTCACCGGTCCGGGCAAGGTGGGCCTGCAGTCCATGTACCTGCACATGCCAAGCGACGAATAGTCCACGCTCTTTTCCCGGGCTCACGGGGCGGGGGGCCGACCTCCGCCCCGGGGAAGCCGCCCGAGCAATGCCGCGGGGGCTGTCGGCGCGCTATACTGCGCGGGTGACATACAAGACGGTGATAAGTCCCGAGGAGGCAGCCCGGCACCTCCACGACACGAGCTGGGTGTTCGTCGATTGCCGGTTCGACATGCGCGCGCCGGATCAGGGGCACGCTGACTACGCGGCACGGCACGTGGCCGGCGCGGTCTACGCCCACCTGGACCGGGACCTCACCGGGCCGATCCTTCCCGGCGTCACGGGCCGGCATCCGCTCCCCGAGCCTGCGGCACTGGAACAAACCCTTGGCAGGCTCGGCATCGGCGCCGGGACACAGGTGGTTGCCTACGACGCTTCCCACGGAGCAATGGCCGCGTCCCGGCTGTGGTGGCTCCTGAAGTGGGCCGGCCATGAGGCGGTTGCCGTGCTGGACGGTGGCCTGCGGGCATGGACCGAGGAGGGCCTGCCCTGCGGGACCGGCACGGAGAGCCGCCCGGCACGGAAGTTCAACGCCGCATGGCGCCGGGAGCTTGTCCTCGATGCCGCCCAGGTGCTCGAGATCCGGGAGGACCCCGCGTGGGTGCTCCTGGACGCGCGCAGCGGGGAAAGATTTCGGGGCATCAACGAGACGATCGATCCGGTTGCCGGCCACATTGCCGGCGCGGGCTCCTCCCCCTACACCGACAGCCTGCGGCCGGACGAGACGTTCCGACCGATCTCCGAGCTTGCGGCGATGTTCGCCCAGAGGACAGGCGGCCGTGACGCGGCGCACGTGGCATTCTACTGCGGCTCCGGAGTAACGGCGGCCCACGCCGTGCTCGCGGCCGCTCACGCCGGCCGGGGGATGGCGCGGCTGTACGCCGGTTCCTGGAGCGAGTGGATCACTGACCCGGCACGGCCGGTGGCCCGCTGACGGCCGGCGGCGTTGCTCCGGGGGTCGGGCCTTCGTATATTCCGACTGCAACGCCTATGAACGCGCGTCCCCGGACTCCACTCTCCGCGGTCTTCACGGGCCCGGCCGTTCTTGACGGCATCGGCAACACGCCGCTCGTGCGGCTCGTCCGCGTGACGCAAGGGCTGCGCGCCGGTGTTGCTGTCCTTGGCAAGGCCGAATGGATGAACCCCGGCGGCTCGGTGAAGGACCGGCCGGCGCTTTCCATGATCCTGGACGGCGAGCGCCGAGGCGCGCTCACCCCGGCCAGGACCATTGTGGACGCATCCTCCGGCAACACGGCCGTGGCCTACGCGATGATCGGGGCGGCCCGGGGCTACCGGGTGAAGCTGTGCGTGCCGGCCAACGTGGACCCGGCCATGATCGCCACGCTCCGGGCGTACGGTGCCGAGGTGGTGCTCACCGACGGACGGGAAGGCATGGACGGGGCCACGCGCGAGGTCCAGCGGATCGTCTCCGCCTCACCGCAGGAGTTCTTCTTCCCGGACCAGCTCAATAACGACGCCAACTGGATGGCGCACTACGAGGGAACCGCCAACGAGATCTGGCGCCAGACCGAGGGCCGGGTCACGCACTTCGTGGCGGGCCTGGGAACAGCCGGCACGTTCATGGGCGCCGGGCGCCGACTGCGGGAGCTCTCACCGGGCGTACGGCTTGTGGCCGTGCAGCCGTCGTCTCCGCTTCACGGGCTGGAGGGGCTTCGGCACATGGGCAGCGCCATCGTTCCGCGCATCTACGACGAACGCCTTGCCGACGAACAGGCCGGCGTTGACACCGAGGCCGCGCAGGCCATGGTGGTCCGCCTGGCCCGGGAAGAAGGCATCCTCGTGGGCCTTTCCTCCGGGGCCGCGGTGGTCGCGGCGCTGCGCGTGGCCGCCGGCCTTGAGGAAGGCTGCGTGGTCACTGTCCTGCCGGAGAGCGGCCGGCGGTTCCTCGGACAGCGATTCTGGGAGGAAACATGAAGCTCGTGCTGACCGCGGCCATCCTGGACCAGATACGGCGGCATGGGGAGGAGACCTATCCCCACGAATGCTGCGGCTTCCTGTTCGGGGGCCAGGAGGACGGCACGCGCACGATCGCCGAGATCCGTCGCCAGGAGAACGAGCGCTCCGATTCGAAGAACAACCGGTTTCTCATCACGCCGATAGAGTTCCGAAACGCGGAGCGGGCCGCCCGAGCGGCCGGCCTCCAGATGGTCGGCATCTACCACTCGCACCCGGACAGCCCGGCCCGGCCGTCCGAGTACGACCGGGACCACGCGTGGCCGTGGTACAGCTACCTCATCGTGTCCGTGGGAAAGGGAACCGCGGGAGACTGTCACGTGTGGGAGCTGAAGGAAGACAGGTCCGGCTTCGTGACGCAGGACCTGGAGATCGAGATCGAAAGGAAAGAATCATGAACCTCGTGACCGTGGAAATCCCCACCGCCCTTCGCGCGTTTGCCGGCAACAAGGACGTCGTGCGGCTGGAGGGCGCCACCGTCGGCGACCTGCTGGCGCGCCTGGGCGCGGACTACCCCCAGTTGAAGAAACACCTGTTCGACGACGCGGGGAAGCTTCGCAACTTCGTGAACATCTACGTGAATGACGACGACATCAGGAACCTCCAGAAGGAGCAGACTCCCGTCAAGGAAAAGGACGTGGTGAGCATCATCCCGGCCGTGGCCGGCGGGGCAGCCGCCGGCAGCGCCCCCGGGGCGGCCGGCGCGCCGCCCGTCAACGGGACGCTCAACCAGCAGCAGGTGCAGCGCTACAGCCGCCACCTCATCCTGCCGGAGGTGGGGATGGAGGGTCAGCGCAAGCTTCGGCGCGCCCGGGTGCTGGTGATCGGCGCCGGCGGACTCGGTTCTCCCACGCTCTCCTACCTGGCCGCCGCCGGTATCGGGACCATCGGCATCGTGGACTTCGACACCGTGGACCTCACGAACCTCCAGCGCCAGATCATCTACACCACCGCTGACGTGGGCCGCTCCAAGCTGCAGGTGGCCGCAGACCGCGTGCGCGCCATGAACCCGGACGTGGAGGTGAAGCTGTACGAGGCGCGGCTTTCCTCCGACAACGCCATGGAGATCCTGAGGGGATGGGACGTGGTGGTGGACGGCACGGACAACTTCCCCACGCGCTACCTGGTGAATGACGCGTGCGTCATGCTCGGCATCCCGAACGTGTACGGGAGCATCTTCCGCTTCGACGGGCAGGCTACCGTCTTCTGCACCCCGGAGGGTCCCTGCTACCGCTGCGTGTATCCCGAGCCGCCGCCCCCCGGGCTGGTGCCGAGCTGCGCCGAAGGCGGCGTGCTGGGCGTGCTCCCCGGGATCATCGGCACCATCCAGGCCACGGAGGCGGTGAAGCTCATCCTCGGCAAGGGTGATTCCCTGGCCGGGCGCCTGCTCGTCCTGGACGCCATGCGGATGCGCTTCCGCGAGATGAAGCTGCGCAAGAACCCGGACTGCCCGGTGTGCGGGGCGCATCCCACGGTCACCTCGCTCATCGACTACGAGCAGTTCTGCGGCATCCGCGGCGAGGAGATGGAGGCCAAGAGCCTTGGCGATGAGTGGGAGATCACCCCCCGCGCGCTGCACGACGAGCTGGCCGCCGGCCGCGACCTGGTGATCCTCGACGTCAGAAACCCCGAGGAGGCGCAGATCTCCCGGATCGACGGTTCGGTCCTGATCCCGCTGGGCGAGCTTCCCGAGCGCGTGGCGGAGCTCGACACCGCGGCCCAGATCGTGGTGCACTGCCGCATGGGCGGGCGCAGCGCCAAGGCCGTGGAGTTCCTGCGGTCGGTCGGGTTCCGCAAGGTCCGAAACCTCGTCGGCGGCATCAACGCCTGGGCAGACGAGGTGGACCCCGCGATGTCGAAGTACTAGCGGGCAGCTCAGCCCAGGCGGTCCAGCGCGCGCCCCAGGTCCGCCACGACCGGTTCGATATCCGGCTCACATCCCACCGACACGCGCACGAGGCACCGCGGCAGGCCAAGAGAGGCCAGCACCTCATCCGTGTCGTGGTAGTGGGTGAGCAGCGTGTACGGGCACAGCAGCGTCTGGTCCGAGCCCAGGCTCGGCGCCTTGACGATGGCCGGCATGGGAGAATCGTAGAACTCCCGCAGATCGTCCATGCCGTCCCGGCGGAGCGTGAAGCTGATCACGCTGCTCGGCCCGGCCAGGATCCGCGCGGCCGTGGCGTGGCTGCGGTGGGAGGGGTGGCCGTTGAAGAACAGACGGTCCACCACCCGGTGGCCGGCCAGGAACTCCGCCACCCGCCGCGCGTTGGCATTGAACCGGCCCATGCGCTGGTGGATCGTGCCCAGGCCGCGCTCCAGCGCCGCGGCCTCCAGCGGGGACATGGAGTCGTTCCAGCGGGCATCCAGGTCCTGCAGGCCGCGCGCCAGCTCGGCGTTCTTCACCACGAGCGCGCCCCCGCCGTGATCGTTCCGGCCGTTCAGGTACTTCGTGGTGCTGTGCACCACGATGTCCGCGCCCAGTGACAGCGGCCGGCACAGCACCGGCGTGGCGATCGTGTTGTCAACGATCAGCGGGATGCGCCGGACCTCGGCAGCCCGCGCAAGGAGCGCGAGGTCCGGCACGTCGTTCAGCGGGTTGGTGATCGTCTCCGTGAGGATGGCGGCCGTCTGGTCGGTGATCACGTCCATGATCCGGTCCAGCTCGTCCACCCCGAGGAACACGTTCGGGTGCTCGCCGGTCCGGCGCGCGGCCTGGTGCAGGCTCTCGTAGGTATCGTTGAACAGGTGGCCGACGGAGATTACCTGGGACCGGCCGGGCCGGCGCACCAGCTCCAGCGCGCGCGTGATCGCGCTCATGCCCGTGGGGTAGAGGAACGCGTGAGTGCCCCCCTCCATCCGGCACAGGGCGGAGGCCACCCGGCCGCAGGCGCCGCGGGGGTCCTCCGCCCCGCCGCGAAACGGCGGGCGGGGCACGGCCTGCCGGGCGGACACCCACAGCCCCCGGCGGCGCATCTGCTGCCCCAGGCGATCCATGGCGCGGTCCGAGGTGCCGACCACGGCGGCGCCATGAACGTCTGACGGCAGCGGTGTGATCCAGAACTTCGCGCCGGGCACGGCGGGGGCGCGGGACGGCACCTCGGAGAGCAGGACCACCACGGTGGCGCCATTGTCCCCGGCCCGGCGGGCCTCCTCCATCCTCGCGGCGGAAAGCCGCTCCCCCGCGCGCGCGGTGACGATCACCACGTCCTTCGCGCCCGGCACCTGTCCCCGGGCGAGGAACGCGAACTCCGGCGCGTC
>DASRZR010000225.1:0-8043 GCA_035686185.1 Spirochaetia bacterium
ACGATCACCCTTGGGAACCTCATCGTCCTGGTCCCGATGCTCCTGAACGCCCATCCCGGAACCAAGTACGGGATTCCATTCCCCGTATTCGCTCGCAGCGCGTTCGGCGTGTTCGGCGCGAACATCCCTGCCATCCTTCGCGCCATCGTCGCGTGCGGGTGGTTCGGGATCAATACCTACTTCGGCGCTATCGCGATTGACACGTTCCTGGGCTTCCTGATCCCCGGGTGGAGCCACATCGGCGGCACGGTCACGTTCGCGTTCGGGCTCACGGTGCACGGGGCCATCGCGTTCATGATCTTCTGGATTTTCCAGATCTACATCATCATCCGCGGCATGGACGCCGTGCGCATCTTCGAGAACTGGGCAGCCCCCGTGGTCATGGTCATGGGTCTTGCCCTCGTCATCTGGATGGTCGTGGCGGCCAAGGGCTTCGGCCCGCTGCTCACCCAGCCGAGCAAGTTCACGGACTTCGGAAGCTTCTTCAAGATATTCATACCGTCCCTCACGGGAATGGTGGGATTCTGGGCCACGCTCTCCCTCAACATCCCTGACTTCACGCGGTTCGGGAAGGGACAGAAGCAGCAGATGATCGGCCAGGCCATCGGTCTGCCGCCCACCATGCTCATCTTCTCCGCGTTCGGCGTGCTGATCACCTCCGCCTCCGTCGTGGTGTTCGGGGAAGCGCTGTGGGACCCGGCCGTGCTGCTCAGCAAGTTCCACAGCCCCATTACGCTGGTGCTCTCCCTGATCGGTCTCGTGGTGGCCTCCCTGTCGGTGAACATCGCCGCCAACACGGTGTCCCCGGCCAACGATTTCTCCAACGCCATCCCGAAGCTCATCAGCTTCAAGACCGGCGGCGTCATCACGGGCATCATCGGCATCCTCATCATGCCGTGGCGCCTTCTCGCGGACCCCAGCGGGTACATCTTCGGGTGGCTGGGAACCTACTCCGGCTTCCTGGGCCCGATTGCCGGCGTGTTGATCGCCGACTACTGGATCATCCGCAAGCGCACGCTGAACCTGGAGGACCTGTACACGGAGAAAGGCCAGTACACGTTCACCGGCGGGTTCAACATCCGCGCCATCATCTCCCTGGTGTGCGGCGTCATCGTGGCCCTCATCGGCCTTGCGGTAAAGCCGCTGCGCTTCCTGTTCGACTACGCATGGTTCGTCGGGTTCGCGGTGTCCTTCCTGGTGCACTGGGCCCAGATGGCCGGCAAGGTGCAGGTGACCCCCGCGCGCGGCGCGGCAAAGCCTGCCTAGAGCCGTACTGCAATCCTGGACTATCGAGCGCCGGGGCATCCCCCCGGCGCTTTTTTTGTCTCTTCCGTGCCGCCGCAGAGTGACGCATCTTCCACTCTTTCGTGACACCTTCGTGACACCCGTTCCGTAGCTTCGCGCCAGGAGGAAACTGAAAATGCAGATAAGCGGAACGACCGGTCGTCTGGCTCTCGGCGGGTTCCTGGCGGCGTGCCTGACCCTGGCCGGATGCACGACGACCGGCTCCATGGCCAAGGGCGATTCCATGGCCGGCGGAATGACGGACAAGGGCTCCATGAACAGCCCCGCCATGGCGGACGCCGGCTCCATGAAGAAGGACAGCATGGCCGCGCCGATGATGGCGATGGACCCGATGAAGGCGGAGCACGCCGTCATTGACCGGTTCAGCGCCGCGGCCGGGCACCTTCAGGTGCGGGACGGCATGAACAACCTGCCGGGTCCGAACCAGCCCGTGGACTTCGACAAGGCCCCATTCGTCACGCAAGGCCTGGGCCCGAAGGGGGAGACGGTTGAGTACTACAACTTCGACGTGCAGTCCACCACGCCCGCACCCCTCTACGTGCTGTATCGCAAGGGGGAAATGGAGCCGGTGGCCGGGCAGCTCTCCATCGTGGATGTCATCCCCGGGGATGCCGGCTACAACGATTTCTGGCAGGTGAACAAGGTCACCGTGCCCGCGGACTACGCGGCCAACACCATCGGGAGCCTGAAGGCGATCCAGGATGCCGGTTACCCGGTGGAAAAGACCGGCATGCTCGTGAACTGCCCCATCGTGCCGGACGGCTCCACGGCGGCGCATCGCCTGAGCGGATCCGACACCGGCCTGCACACCGGCTGGTACCGCAACAAGATCGTGAGCTACTTCGTCTTCAACGAGGCGCCGCTCATGGTGGATTCCCGTGGAATGGTCCCGACTTCCCCGATCTACGTGGCCTTCAATGTGAACCCCGGTATGCAGATGGGCGGGCCGGCCTCCGGGTTCAAGATGGCCGCGGGATCGATGCAGACGCACAACGTGGTGGCAGCGCTGCCCGGTGACATGCACTACTCGCCGCTGTGGCAGGTGAGCGTGTACGACTCCGGTGCGTTCGGGATGGTGATGGACCTCTCCTCGGCCATGCACGCCATGGCCGAAAAGGCGAGCCCCGCCACGGTGAACTGCCCCATCTTCTCCGTTGGTTCCATGGGCGGAATGTAGGGTCGTGTCCAGGAAGGCCCGGCCATGTGGTCGGGCCTTTTCGGGCTCAGTCCGAGAAGGAAGCCTGCACGCGAAGCAGGTCGTGCAGCGTCACGAGGGCCACCGGAACATCATCGTCAGCGGCTGAGACGAGGACCATCCCGGTGGCGCTGCGGATGAGCAGGGCGCCCACCTCGCGGACGCTCGTCTCCGGCCGGCAGAACACCGCGGGGTCTACGCGCGGGGGACGGCGTCCCGCCAGCGCGGCCTCGATCTCGCTGCGTCGGAGCACGCCCTGGATCCGTCCCTCCGAGACCACCGGGAACCGTTCGTAGGGGTAGCGGCTGAGGACGTCCTGGAGTGTCCGCGGCTGCACGTCCGGCAGCACGAGGGGACGCGCCTTCGCTATCTCCGACACCGCCAGGCTCTGCCAGCTTTTCAAATCGCGGGGCGGCTTGATGCGGATCAGCTCATGCCCGTCCTGCAGCAGCAGCGCATCGTAGAAGTTATGGTGGCCGCCAAGGCGCCCGATGGCCTGGCTGACGAGGGAACAGAACATGAGCGCGGGAACCATCGAAAACTGGTGGGTCATCTCGAAGACGATCAGCAGCGCGGTGAGCGGGGCGCGGACCACCGCGTTGAAGCACGCGCTCATGCCCACGGCGGCGAGCACGATCCGGTCCGAAGGGGTCAGGGGGATCCAGATCCCGGCCACGCCGGCAAGGAAGAAGCCCGTGAGCCCCCCGAGGAACAGCGTGGGAGAGAAGATTCCCCCGCTTCCCCCCCAGCCATAAGAGGCCACGGTGGCCGCGAACTTGGCGACGACCAGCAGGCCCGCGATCTCCCACGTGAGGTTGTTGGTAAGCGCGAGAGAGAGGTCGTTGTAGCCCAGGCCGAACACGCCTGTGTGACCGCTTGCAAGGAAGACGCCGCAGCCCAGGGCCCAGGTGATCAGCGCGCCGCCCATCGGGCGCAGCCACGCCGGCAACCGACTGCGGTCCCGAACGCGCAGCCGGAGCCCGAGCGTAAGCGTCTGGAACGCCACGCCGATCAGGGAAGCCGCCGCCGCCACCACGGGGAGGATGGCGTACATCAACCACGTGACACTGGGCACGGACGGCAGGGAGAAGGCCGGCTGCGGCCCGAGGAGGGCCTGCACGATGAGCGCCCCCGTGACCGCGGCGAACACCACGCCTCCGAGCACCCGGCTGCTGAACTCGTTGTTGAGCATCTCCTCCAGAACGAACGTGATGGCGGCGAGCGGCGTGTTGAACGCGGCCGCGAGCGCCGCGGCCGCTCCCGTGGCGGCCGGAAGGCGGCGGTCCGTCTTGGGAACGCCGAGGGCGGCTGCCAGCGCGGAGGCCGCTCCGCCTCCGACGAACACCGAGGGCCCCTCGCGGCCGAGGCTCGTGCCGCCGCCCAGCGTGAGGACTCCGGCCACGAACTTCACGATGACGGCTCGCAGTCGAACGAAACCCAGGTCCTTCCAGTAGGCGGCCTTGAGCTGGGGGACACCGCTGCCGGCGGTCTCGGGGCTGATACGCGTCATGAGCAGACCCGAGACCGTGGCGGTGAGCGTGATCACGCAGAGGCTGCCGATCACGAACGTGAGCGGCGGCAGCCCGGAGAGGCGAATGATCGTCTCCCGGAAGACGAGGTTCGTCAGCCAGAGAAAGAGAACGGCGGCACCACCCGCGGCCGCGGCGTAGAGCACCGACTGCAGGATCCCGCGGGTGTTCTCCGGGAGCCGCCGGAGGTCTTCGACGATGAGCTTCAGGTCCGCGCCACGCGGCATTCTCATGGGTTCACCATATCGGGATCGACGCGTTGTGAAAATGACATTCGGCGCGGCCCCTACGCTGCCGCCGTGTGGTGCGCCGCCGCCACCGCGTGACCGCGCTCCCCTGCCGCGTCCGCTTCCCGCACCGCTATCCGCACGTGTCCCCCCTCATCCTTCCAGGTCCGGCCGGCCGTCGGTCCGGCGGCGTTCCCGCAGGTTCTGAAGCAAGCGTGTGGCCGCTTCCCGCGCGATGTCCTTGCACCCCAGGCCGAAGGCGAGCGCGAGGGCGAACACCACCGCCGCGAACAGGATCTGCAGCAGGGAGCTGATCATCGTCTGGTTGATGTCGATCTGCTGCACCGCGATCCCCACGACGAGGATGCCGCCGGCGATCTTCACCACGCGGGCCAGGAGCGCCGCGTACGTGAACCCGGCCGTGCGCGCCACCGTCATGACGAAGTTGCCGATGAACGACACCACGACGAGGCCGATGATCCCGATGAACACGGCGGCAAGCAGCCCCGGCACGATGTCTCTCAACCGGTCGGAAAACGACGTAACCACCCGGATGTCGAGGATCCGGGACGCCTGCAGGAGGGTCACCAGAAGTACGGTCCAGTAAGCAAGGACGCCGGCGAGCTTCGAGGGGCGGTGGGTCACCTGTCCCTTGCGGAGGAACTCGGAGATCCCCAACCGGTCGCTGCCCGTATTGAATCGGACAAGGTCCAGCAGCCACGTCAGCAGGAAGCGGAGGAAGAACGCGGCGAGCCATCCGCCGACCAGGACGAGGACGGCCCGAAGGCCCGGTGGCAGCGCCCCGATGAACGACGCGGCAGCATTCCATGCGTACACCATGCTCACGCTCCTTTGGCGCGCGGCCGCGCGCCGTGCGCCGGCCGCGATGCGCCGCCCACGAACTGGCGGATCTGCCGCACGCTCATCCCGGCGAGGCCGAGGGTTCTCACGGTCCGCCCGGCGGCCCAGTAGTCGGTGGAATGGAGGATCGACGCGAGATCCACGATCATGCGGATTGTCGGGGTGGGCACGTCCAGCGCCTCCCCCAGGGACGCCAGCGGCACAAGGCTCATCGGCACGTCTTCCCAGATGTAGCGGTGATTGATCCCCGGGGGCGCCTTGATGCCCCGGTAGCTTCCCGTGTTGCGGATTGCCTCGTACAGGTCCTTTCCCGGGGAGTCGTAGCTCAGGTACAGCCACTCGCGGGCGGACATGCTGCGGACCCCCACGGCAGCGGCCACCGAAAGGCGTTCCGCGTCGATGCGCTCCAGGAGCCGCGCCACCGAGGGCGTGATGCCCTGGAGGTAGTATTCGAAATCCCCGCCGGTCGCCTCGATCCACCCCGCGTTCAGGATGGTGAGGGCCGGGTGGAACACGGCGCCGATGTTCTCCAGGCTCGTGGCAAGGACATTGCTGCCGGCCACGAACTGCGGAAACGGATCGGCCAGGACTGCAAGCGCATCCGGTATGAGGAATGAGGGCAGCGTGGCGAAGGGCACCGTGTTCTTGATACGGAAGATGTGCGCTTCCCAGCGCGAGGTCGCGCGCGAGGCATAAAGGAACGTCTGCGTCTCCGCCACCACCACGGCGGCGGCGCTCCCCGCGTCCTGCAGTGCCTTGCGTACCTCCAGCGCGCCGCCCGTCCTCCCGGGGTTCAGCACGATGAGCTGGCCGTCCTTCACGTGGGGCGCCATCGCCCGGGCAAGCCCCCGGTGCGCGGTGGCGGGCGTGACTACCATGATGACCTGCGCCCCTTCCATTGCTTCCCCGATATCCGGTGTGGCAACTCTCACCGCGCCGAACCCCGTGACCGCTCCTTCCACCTTGATACCCCCGTGCCAGCGGACCCCATCCAGGTGCTCCGCCGTGCGGTTGTACAGCGCCACCGGATGTCCCTGGATGGCCAGGTGGCCGGCCATCGCCAGCCCCCCGTGTCCCGCCCCGAGCACGCAGAATGCGACGTCGGCGCCCCGACCCCGCAGGGCGCGCAGACGCGAGATCGTTTGCTCCGCGCGCTCCCGGGCGGACCTCACGGTTGGAGCGCCTCCAGGTTCGCGCGCGCCCGCTCGATTCTCTGGGATACAGACAGGGGCTGCCCGGCCTCGTTGACGAGCCGCACGGCGCCTCCGGAGAGCCGCGTGCGCCACGTGACGGCCCCGGGCAGCTCGTCGCGGCATTCCCACAGGTACGGCACGGGGAGAAAGCCGGCCGCGAAGATCCGATACAGGCCGTCCGCGGACGATGGCTCCGGCACGGATGCGTCGATGGCCGCGATGACGGCCCGGGCCTCGGAGTCCAGTGACTCCGTCCGCCCCGTCACTTCCTCGTTCGCGCTCATGTCATCGATGCCGCCGCGCGCCCGCAGACGGCGATAGTCGGCCAACGCCCGCCGGCAGATCTGGACGCTCTCCGAGATGATGGCCGGGTCGGCGAACTGCGTGGCCTCGGACCAGCTCACCACGTGGATGATCTGCGGGCTTCCCGGGTCGTTCGGCTCTATGTCATCCATCAGGGCCGTCACCGCGGCAAGCTGCGCTCGCGCGCGCAACGGGTCGGCGGAGAGATAGTCCAGCCCGGCGCGCGTCTGCAGGGTGACGGAGAAGCTCGCATCCTGGAGGGATCGCACGAGGCGCAGCAGCACCCGGGAGCGCGCGAGGTCCTGCACACCCCAGACAGAGCGAGGCGTGTTCATCATGTTCTGCACGATGAGCCGCCGCACGCCGAGGGCTTTTGCCGTCCGGGCCGCGAGGTACCCGGAGACCACGTAGGCCACCTCGTCGGCGCCGCGGAAGGCGAAGTGGTGCGGCACGTTCGGTTCGAACGGCTTGTCCGCAGAGGCGATGTAGCGCAGGGCCTCCACCATCTGGCGGAGGTTCTCCCGCAGCGGGTACGGGCCGCGGTTGTCGATGGCGCAGAACCACCAGATGGAGAGGGCGTGCCAGGCGTTGTGAATGGTCTCGTCGTTCAGGCGCGCCATGGCTGCCAGGTTCCTGGTGCCGGCGTAGGACCGCACGAGCATCGGCCGCGCCGCGCGCCACGCCTCGGAGAGCTCCTCCCGGGTGTTCAGCGGTACCCCGCCGCCGTTCGTCAGCGTGCCCCAGTCCTCTCCGAAGCGTTCCTGCGAGAGCTGCGAGGTCCCGATGGACAGAACGTCCAGTTGGCCCAGGTCGGCCAGGTCCCGGGCCCAGCGATAGAACAGGCGCACCGCCTCCTGCCGGTCCGGCAGGTACCTTCCCATGTGGGCCCGGTACAGGGGAAGCTGCTGCCGCCGCGCCGCGTGCGCGATCCGCAGCGACACCGAGTCCGCTGCCGTGCCGAGCTCCGGATATCCGCCCCGGTCAGGCGCACGCTCGTCCCGGTAGTCGGCGCGGCGAACGAGCTGCTCGCCGAAGGCGATTCGGTCGGCGTCGTACCGCAGCGCGCGGGATGCCTCCCGCGGGACCGCCAGCGGCCGGATCCCGAACCGGTGCAGGGTTTCCTGCGCCGTCTCTTCCCCGTCGAACGTGGCGGTCAGGCGCCGGACCCGCTCCGACGCCATGCGGCAGGCGGCGGGAAGGCCGGCGAAGTACAACGAAAGGATCGGGCCACCCTGGTCCGCGAACAGGGCACGGCGCTCGAGCTGCCGGACAAGCCGGCAGAACAGCTCAACCCCGTCTTCCGGGCTCAGGCGGTAGGAGAATCCCAGCCGGGATATCCGCTCGCCCCGGATCCAGCCCTCGATGGCGGCGGACTGGCGGTCTCCTTCGGGGGCATCGCACGCCCGGCATATCTGCGCCGGCGCAAAGAC
>DASRZR010000226.1:0-4328 GCA_035686185.1 Spirochaetia bacterium
TGCACAGCAGCGAAGCGACCTGCCTCTCCCTCCGCGTCAGCGCGCGGATCGCCCGGTCCAGCTCGTCGCCGGTGGGCTCCGGCTCCGCACGCTCCGGCAGCCTGTCTATCAGAGCCGCCAGGTTGCAGACGTGCGGGGACAGCACCTTGAGGATCTTCGTCTCGCGGGCGCTGAATCCCCGTGACCGGCCGAAGCGGTGCAGCGCAACGAACCTGTTGCTTCCCGTCGGGCCCCCGCCCACGGCCATCCGAACGACATGAGGGCTCCCTGCCCGAGTCCGGGAGTGTGAGCCGTCGACGGTCCGCAGGGCCGCGGGCCTCGATGCCGGGTCCGCAAGGAAGGGCATGACGGAAAGATGGTGGGCCGTCGCGTAGCGGAGGCGGGATGGCGTGCCGCCGGCCGCGAACAGCAGTCGATTCATTCCCCTGCAGAAGACCGCGGCCACATCAAACGGCACCAGGGGCGCAAGCCCCGCCGCCAGCGCGCCATAGAACTGCTCAGGGGACTGGCAGGACTCCAGTGACGAGAGAAGGTCAAGCAACCTGTCCCAGGGCAGCGAAGAATTGTCGAGCATTTCTGTCATGATCTTTTGGAATCCGGTCCCGGACTTTGACCACGAAAGATACCACGCCTTCGCATTCCGTCAATCGAAAATCAGTAGTTCCTACGGATGCGCAGAAAACAGGCGGGCAACTAAGATGGAAGATCATCTCGAACCCGTTCCGGGTATTGAAGGAAGGCGTCATGTCGAACGCGTATGGCAGGCTCTCCCTGGGTGCGCTGATGCTGGTGGTTTCCGTTGCCACTGCCGCTGCACAGGCGCCGGCGGCTGCGGCCGGGGCGAACCGGCAAGCCATGGTGCAGGTGGCCTCCCCGCTCTCCCTGGAAGTGCTTCCGTCCTTTGACCTGCCCGTGGGAGATACCGGCAAGTACTTCACCTATGGAGGGGGGCTCGACCTTGGAATGAAGTACCGGCTCCCCGGCTCCCTCATCACGCTGCTCGGCGGCCTGGAGTACGCCTACGCTCCGGTGCGGGCGGCCACGAGCCTCTCTCTGATCTCACCCCGCGTCGGCGTGGGCATTCAGCTTCCGCTTGCCCCCACGGTCTGCGCGTATGGCTTTGCGGCCGGCGGGTATTACTTCGCCACGTACAACGACTTTTCCAAGAACGCAAGCGATCCGTACGCAGCCGCCGGCCTCGGCGTGCGGTTTTCGCTGGCCTCCACCTTCAGCATCGAGGTGGGGGGGCAGTACAAGAACTACCTGGGGCTCTACCAGGGCGCGAGCGCCACGGCGGGAGTGGACGTGGCGCTGGGGAACCTCGGCGGGAGCGTCGACGTTCCGACGTTGGAGCTTCGGCCCGCGTTCCCGGTGTTCTACAAGCACTACGACGACCACCCCATCGGCAGCATCGCGGTAAAGAGCAGCTTGAAGGTACCGGCCACGGACGTGAGGGCGCAGGTGTTCGTCAGGGAGTTCATGGACGCCCCGAAGTCGGTGGCCATCTGCGATCGGCTGGCGCCCGGGGAGAGCCGCACCGCGGACCTGTACGCGCTGTTCACGGACAAGGTACTGGCCGTGACGGAAGGCACGAAGGTGGCCGCGGAGATCACCGTGTCCTACAAGGTGGAGGGCCAGAGCTACGAGAACCACCGGGTGGAGACGCTGTCCGTTCTCGGCCGTAACGCCATGACCTGGGACGACAACGCCAAGGCAGCCGCCTTTGTCACGGCCAAGGAGCCGCAGGTCCTGAACTTCGCGCGCAGCGTGACCAGCTACGTGCGCGCCAAGGAGAACCGCGCTATCTGTGACAACCTCCAGGCCGCCATCGCGCTGCATGAAGCGCTGGACCTGTACGGCATGAACTACACTCCCAACCCGGTGACACCGTACTCGGAGGCGTCCCGGCAGAAGGACGTCATCGACTTCCTCCAGTTCCCGCGGGAGACCTTCCAGTACAAGGCGGGAGACTGCAGTGACCTGTCCATCCTCTACGGTGCGCTGCTGCAGGCCGTGGGAATCGACGCGGCGTTCATCACGGTGCCCGGGCACATCTTCGTGGCGGTTGACTCCTGCGTACCGGCGGATAAAGCCGGGGACTCGCTGCTTCCGGCCGGCCAGTTCATTCCCTACAAGGGACATGCGTGGATCCCCGTGGAGATCACGATGCGCCACCAGGGATTCATGCGGGCGTGGGAGCTGGGCGCCAAGGAGTGGAACGAGAGCACGGCGGCCAGCCAGGCCGGCTTCTACCCTGTCCAGGAGGCGTGGGCGAGCTACCAGCCCGTAGGACTGCCCGGCGTGGAGGCCACGATCAACGTTCCGCAATCGGACAAGATCCTTGCGGCCTACCTTCAGGAAGTGCAGAAATACGTGGACAAGGAGCTTGCTCCCCAGATTGCCGCGCTCCAGGACCAGATCAAGTCCACCCGGAGCCTTCCGGCCATGAACACGCTCGGCGTGCTCTACGCGAAGTACGGCCAGATGGACCGGGCGGAGACGGTGTTCAAAGGGGTGCTGGCAACCCGGCCCTATCTGCCGGCGCTGCTCAACCTGGGGAACCTCTACTTCCTGAAGGAGAACTGGAAGGATGCCCTTTCCTGCTACTCCCAGGCAAATGAGATCGTGCCGAACAATCCCCACGTCCTCCTCGGTCTTGCCAAGGTGAACCAGGAGCTGCAGAACTTTGCCGACCTGAAGAAGAACTACGACAAGCTGAAGGCCATCGATCCCACGCTGGCCAGCCAGTACGCGTATCTCGGGGAGGGGAAGGAAAGCGGCGCCCGTGCCGCGGACGTGGCCACGGAGCGCAAGGCGGTGATCTGGGAGAACGCGGAATGAGAAAGGCTTCCATGGCCGCCGCGCTCTGCCTCCTGGTGACGGCGGCTGTCGGGGCCCAGGACCTCAGCGTGGTCTACATGGAAGGGGATGCACAGGTCCGCAACGGCTCCGCCTGGAATGACCTCGCCGTTGGCGACGCCGTCCCGGCGGATTCCTCCGTGCGGGTGTCCCGCAAAGGATGCCTCGAGCTCAAGGGGGCTGCGGGAGATTTCTTTCTCAACCGTGAAGGCTCCTATGCCCTCGCGGACCTGATAGCGGCCCGGCAGAAGACGACTTCCCGCGGCGCGCCGAATGCCCTTGCCAACTCCTTGCGCTACCTCGCCAAGGGGCCGCAACGCAGCCAGAGTACCGCCGCCGGGGTTCGCGCGGAGAACAAGGGCAAGGACGACACCGACGGCTGGGTGGAAAGCAGCGCCCAGGTCTTCCTGGAGGCCGGCAAAGCCCTCATCCGCGCGGGCCGGTTCGACCAGGCAATCGTGCAGCTCAACGAGGCCCTGGACGCGGCCACGGACGAGGAGACGCCCGAGATCCAGTACTGGCTGGCGGCCGCCACCGAGCTGAGCGGTGACATTCGAAATGCGTGGAAGGACTTGAGCAACGTTCAGCCCGGCGCCTCGGACACCTGGGCCGGCGACTTTGTCCTGCTCAAGGCCAAGCTCATGGAAGACTCCAGCGACTACCAGGCCGCCGTGGACTGGTTGACGGCCAATGACCTGTCCTCGGACGCCCAGCGGGCGCAATTGTACTTCTTTCTCCTGGGCCTGGCCTGCCGCGGAGCGGACCAGGAAGAGGCGGCCCAACAGGCGTTGTCCCGGGCGGTGACCCTGGGGCCGGAAACCGACCTCGGGAAAGCAGCGACCGAGCTGCTGAAGTAGATGGGAGTAGATATGAGAAATCATGTTGGCGATGACACCCGCAGGGCCGGTGCGTTCGGGGCACGGGCGCTCGCAGTGATCGGCGCGGCGGCGCTCAGCCTCACGCTTACGTCGTGCCCGCCAAACTCGCTGCTGACGGACGTGAAGGCGCAGGTGGAGGCGGCTCAGCAGTCCGGCCAGAACCAGGGCACCGTCGCGGCGCCGGCGTTCACGCCGTCCACCGCCAACGGTACCTACACCTCGTCCACCGATCTCTCCGGCTCGAGCGCGATTACCATCACGTGCGCCACCGCCGGGGCGGCCATCCACTATACGACGGATGGGAGCACGCCCTCCGTCTCGACTGCCACGTACACGGGACCAATCTCGATAACACAGGCACAGTCTCCGGTGACCATCAAGGCCGTCGGCACCCGGACGGGCTGGACGGACTCCCCGATGACGACCATGACGTACGTGGTGAACTACAACGCGGTCTCTACGCCAACGTTCAACCCGGCCGGGCCCGCCACCTTCACCACCGCCACAGACATCCAGGTCTCCACCACGACGAGCGGCGCCTACATCCAGTTCACGACCGATGGTTCGATGCCGACCGCCTCGGGAGGCAGC
>DASRZR010000227.1:0-7054 GCA_035686185.1 Spirochaetia bacterium
CGCGCGCTCGCCTTCCACCGTGCGGAACACGAGGCAGATCGTGTGCTCGGAGGAGGCCTGGGAGATCATGATGATGTTGATGCCTTCCCGCGCCAGCGCGGAGAAGATGCGCGCGGCAAAGCCCGGGATGCCCATCATGCCCCCGCCCTCGATGTTGACGAGGCAGATCCCTTCAATGGATGCGATGCCGGTGATCGGCCGGCCGCCGTCCCGCGTGATCCGCGAGGCGTCGGCGATCAGCGTGCCGGGGGCCGACGGGTTGAGGCTGTTCTTGATGAGGATCGGGATGTCCTTCTCCACGGCCGGCACCATCGTGTACGGATGGATGACCTTGGCGCCGAAATAGGACAGCTCCATTGCCTCTTCCGAGGTGATGCCGGGGATCACGAATGCGTCCGGCACCAGGCGCGGATCTGCGGAGAGCACCCCGTCCACGTCCGTCCAGATCTCGATGACCTCCGCGCCCGCCCCGGCACCGATGATCGAGGCGGTGTAGTCCGAGCCGTTGCGGCCCAGCGTCGTGGTCACCCCGGACGGCGTGGAGCCGATGAACCCCGGGATCACGGCAATGCCGTCCACCGCGGCCAGCCGCTCCCCGATGAGACGGTAGCTCGTCGGGAAGTCCACGGCGGCCGATCCGAAACGCTCGTCGGTGCGCACGATCTCCCGCGCGTCCACGAGCACGGCCTTGTGGCCCTTGCTGCACATGTAGCTCACCGCCAGCCGGCAGGACAGCCGCTCCCCGAAGCTCATGACGAGGTCAAGGGTCCGCAGCGAGCACTCGCGCACCAGCTCCACCCCGTGCAGGATTTCCTCCAGCTCGTTGCACATGACGGCAAGCGGCGTGAGCGCCGCGGCCTGGTCGGTCGGCGGGAACAGGCTCCGCACGGCCGCGAAGTGCTGCTCCCGGATGGTCTCCAGCGCCGGCCGGAGCTCTTCGGAGCCCTTCTCCGCAAGCCGGGCGGCGGCAATGAGCCGGTCCGTGACCGGCTTCATGGCGGAAAGAACCACGGCAACCCGGTCCTTGCGGGCCGCCTCCGCGATGATGCCCGTGACGGCCGCCATGCGTTCCCCGTCCGCCACCGAGCTGCCGCCGAACTTCAGGACTCTCACCGCTACTCCCCCATTACCTTGATGATCAGTCGCTTGGGCCGCCGGCCGTCGAACTCCGCGTAGTACACCTGCTGCCACGGACCCAGGTCCAGCTTCCCGTGCGTGATGGGCAGGATCACCTCGTGACCGATCAGGAGGTTCTTCAGGTGGCTGTCACCGTTGGTCTCCCCGGTCTGGTGGTGGCGGTAGTCGGCCCGGTGGGGGGCCAGGTGCTCCAGCCAGTCATCGATGTCCTGGATGAGGCCGCCCTCCGCGTCGTTGACGTACACCCCCGCGGTGATATGCATGGCGGACACGAGGACCATTCCGTCCTGGCAGCCGCTGGCCCGCACGGCGGCCTCCACCCGATCGGTGATGTTGACGTACTCGCGCTCGCGGCGCGTGTGAAACGTCACGTAGTCCGTATGGAACTTCATGGGCCCTCGCTCCTAGAGTGAAGGCACACTACACCGTCGGGCCGAGAAGGGTCTACGGGAGAGGCGTCGCCGGATCCGCTTCACGCGACCTTCATGGCAGCCCACTTCTTCCACTGGTACCACTGCTCCGGGTACAGGGACACGTACTTCTCCCACAGCGCCAGGCAGTCCCGGGCCGTGCTTTGAGGTTCCCTCTGCACGGACACGTCTTCCAGGATCAGCGTGTAGCGGTTCCCGTGACCCCTCTTGAGGAACGCGGCCACCACCGGGGCGCCCGAGCGGTGCGCCAGGACATCAATCGTGTTGTCGAAGTACAGCGTCCTTCCGCCGAACAGGGAGATCGTGTGGCTGATCCGCCGGCGCCACGCGTCCACCTCGTCACACTGGGTCATGAGCACCCGGTTGGACCCCAGCGCCTGCAGCGCGCGCAGGAACACCGAGGAGCAGTGCTCCACGGTGATGAGCTCCGTGTCCCGGTCCCGGTGGCTGGTCTTCTCCTTGAGGCTTCGGGCCAGCTTCGCCGTGGCGCACTCCAGGATCACGCTCGTAGGCACCTGGTGCGCGTGCAGGACCCACGGCATGAACTCCACGGCGCCCCAGTGCGCGGTGACCAGGATGCATCCCTTGCCCTTGGCCAGCGCGGCCCGCAGCAGCTCGATGCCCTGGACCGTGAAATGACGGTCCACGTAGTCGCATACCGTGGAAAAGTCCAGGTAGGCGGAGAACATCTTCTCAAAGTAGTGGGTGAATATCCCCTTGAACGTCTCCCGCAGCACGCGGCGCACGCAGCGCTCGTCCTGGCCCCTGAGAACGTCCCGCACGTTGCACTCGATCACCCGCTTCTCCGCCCGGTTCAGCAGGTAGTACACGAACCCGATCGCGTGCAGGTACGTCTTTGCCACGCGCGGGCTCATCAAGCGGAACAAGGTGACGTTGACCCTGGACTGGAAGAACTCTGAGATCTTCAGCTTCATACAATCCTCCGCTGATGTGGTTTGAAGATGGATTCATTGAACCACAGGAGGATTGGAGATGCAACGTTTTTTCAAGAAAATCCAGTTTTCAGCCCGGTTCTGCAAGGTCCACGGCCGTGGAAATCGTGTTGAAAGCAGTCTCGAACGCATCCGTGATCTTGTTCGAGAACTGAGTCCCTGCGTTCTTCCTGATTTCCTTCGCCGCCTGCCGGGGAGGCATTCCCCGGCGGTACGGTCGGGAGGACGTCATGGCGTCGAACGCGTCCGCGACGGCAACGATCTGTGCACCCACCGGGATATCGTCCCCGGCCAGTCCGTCCGGATACCCGCGTCCGTCCCACCGTTCGTGGTGGTTGCGCACGAGGTGGAGGTGGTCCTTGATGAAGGCGATGGGCTGAAGGATCTCCACGCCCTTCAGGGGGTGTTTCTGGATGATCTTCAGGTCCGCCTTGGACAGGGCCTTGGGACTCCTCACGATGGACTCGGGTATCCCGATCTTGCCGACGTCGTGCAGGATGCTGCCCAGCCGCAGGTACTCGATCTCGGAGTCCGGCATACCGAGCACGTGCCCGATCTGGACCGCCATCGCCGCCACGCGCTCCGAGTGGCCCTTGGTGTACGCGTCCTTCTCCTCGATGGCGCGCACCAGCGCCCACACGGAGCTCAGGTAGCTCGCCTTCAGCTGCTCGTCCAGCCGCGCGCGCAGGAACGCCGTGGCGATGTTGTTGGCAAAGATGGAGACGAACTCCAGGTCGCTCGTCGTGAGGCGTCTTCCGTCTCCGCGGCGGTCGGCGCCGAGGATGCCGATCACCCGGTCCTCCGCGATCAGCGGGCACACGATGAACGAGCTGGGCCGGAAATCAGTCAGGATACGGTTCGTGGGGTTCAGCCCGGAGGACTTCACGTCCCGGATGAGCACCGGCTTTCTCCGCTTCAGCACGCGGACCATGAGGTTCTGGTCCCGGGTGAGCGGGATGCGGTAGTCGGTCATCCGCTCCATGGCCTCCAGCGCTTCTCCCACGCCGTAGCGGTACTCCAGGGCGGTGCCGGACTCGTTGACCAGCATGATGAGGGCGCGGTCGAAACCGAAGACCTCCACGATGGGGGTCAGCGTCTTCTGCATCATCTGGTGCGTGTCGGCAACGGACACCAGCGTGCGCGTGGCGCTGTTGATGGCCTTCATCATCGTGACCTTCTGGGCCAGCTCCGCGTTCAGCTCCGTGAGCACGACGTTCATGTGCTCCATCTCGTCGAAGCGCTGGCGCAGGAGCGCCTTGTCACGGTCTATTTCCTGCAGCGCGGTGTACAGCGTGGACTTGCGCGTGAAGATCCGGTCCAGCCAGCCGCGCACCGTGCCTTTCGTGGACCAGGAGAGCGTGATCTCGCAGTAGGGCGCCCCTTGGAACGCGCAGACGTGCTCCTCCACGCGTCCCGGCGGCCGGCCCAGGAGCGTGGGAAGCGCGCTGTAGATCCCCTTGTTGTACGAGCAGATGTCGCGGGAGAGCGCCACGCCCTCCCTCCAGTGCCAGCGGATGACCGCCCGTCCCGGGGCGTCGTAGATCAGCTCCACGATCTTCGTGTTGTTGAAGTTCGTGTTGAGCTGGTTCATGCGGTGCAGCACGAGCCGGGGAGAGGAAAGGATCTTGAAAAAGATCCGCTGCCAGTAGCCGAACTCCCGGTGCAGGACGGATTCGAAGCCGACGGAGAAGGCCACGTCGCGGTTGCCGGTGACCAGGCGGGCCCTTTCGAACAGGTGCACGATCAGGCTGCTCGGTATCCAGTTGTTCTCGTCACAGAGAAAGCGGGGGAGGTCGGTCATCTCCGCCCACGGGGACGGCATTCCGATGAACAGCTCGTTCACCCGGTCGGGACAGGACCGGCGGATATGCTCAATCACCGCCCGGCTGTTCAGGCAGCTCACGTTGTTGCCGGAATCTCGCATCTCTGGTTGCTTTCTCCGCCAGGGCAGGACCGGGGTTCCTCGCGAAGGACACCCCAGTCTATCAGACAATCGAGCGGATTTGTGCGTTTTTTTCGCAGATTCCCCGCGTTTCCGCGGCCGGGGCGACGCCGGGTGATTTGTCCATTTCATATATATCACCAGAATACATACTGGCGGCACCGGAACCGGTCCTTGAAACGCGGGGACCCGCCCGGTAGCATGGCAGCGCCGGTCAACACCCATGCGCATCGACGACGCGGAGATGCTTTTTCTCGAAATCCCTTTCCGACTCGCGCTCAGCCACGGGGCCCGCTCAGACCGTCGGAGCTCGGACTCCGTCATCCTGAGGCTGCGAAGCAGGGACCACGAGGGATTCGGGGAGGCCGTGGTGCGCGACTACGTCTCCGGCTCACTCGGCACCGGGGAAGCCTTCCAGCGGGAGACCGGGCGCATCGTCGGGGACCTCCTTCGGCCTCTCGCCGGCCGCGACTTCACGTGGCGGGAGGCGGAGAGCTGCCTGGCCGCACTTCCGTGCAGCGCCCCGGCCCTTCCCCTGATGTGCGCGGTGGAGACAGCCCTGCTTGCCTGCGCCGTCGCGGAGCGGGGCGCCGCCGGCTCGCCGGCCGACCCCTGGTCGGTGCTGGAGCGGGAACCCCTTCGGCAGGTCGTCGTGTACGGCGGGGTGCTTCCGTTCGTTTCCCCGGAAGCTGCCCGGACCTACCTCCCGCTGTGCGCCCGGTTGAAGCTCTCCAACCTCAAGGTGAAGGTCGGCCGGGACCCGGCGTACAACCGTGGGATCCTGGCGCTCTGCCGCGAGATCCTGGGAACGGAGTTCGACCTGCGCGTGGACGCCAACGCCGCCTGGAGCCTGTCTTCCTGCGCGGAGCACCTCGACGTGTGCCGCGAGCACGGCGTGCGCCTCATCGAACAGCCGTTCCCCGTCTCGGAGGGCCCGGCCGCTGGCGCCGCGCTGGCGGCCCAGGGGTTCTCGGTCATGGCCGACGAAGGCGTGCTCACCGGCTCCGACGTGAGGTCCCTCGCCGCCACGGGCGCCGCGCAGGCCCTGAACCTGCGCCTGTCCAAGAACGGAGGGCTTGCACGGGTGCTCGCCCTTGCCGCGGAGGCCGAGTCGAACGGACTGTCCTACCAGATGGGCTGCATGGTGGGAGAGACCGGCGTGCTTTCCGCCATGGGCCGGGTGGCCGCGTCCCTGCTGCCGGCACCGCGGTACGTGGAGGGGAGCTACGACGAGATGCTGCTGGAAGAGAACATCGTCACCCCGAGCTTCGGCTTCGGGCCGGGAGGACGGGCGCCAATCGACCGGGGAAACGGGATGGGATACCGGGTGGACGCCGAGCGCCTTGCGCGGTTCACCCGGGCCCGGATCCGGCCTTGAATCCCAGGCCGACGAAATAGGTCTCCATCGAATCCGAGCGGCTTGCCTTGGGCTTGAACGCGCGCGCCTGCGTGAACAGCCGGCGCATGAGATCCAGCAGCTCCTTCTCTTCCCCTCCCTGGAAGATCTTCACCACGCAATTGCCCCCGGCCACGAGGCACTGTCCGCAGACGGCAAGCACCTGACGAACGAGTTCCGCTGACTGCGCGGTGTCCCGCGTGCGGTTGCCGGTGGTGGAGGGGGCGGCATCGGAGACCACCACGTCGTACGGCCCGCGCGCGCGAATCCAGGCGGCCGCCTCCTCGCTCGTGAAGTCCCCCTGCAGGAACTGGTAGCGCGGGCGGGAAAGGAGTCTGGGGTCCGGGGGGTTCAGGTCGATGCCGGCCGCGCTGCCGGAACCGGCCAGGAAGTCCAGGATGAACAGGCTCCAGCTCCCGGGGGAGGCGCCGAGGTCCAGCACGCGCGCACCGGGCCGAAGCGGAGCGTGCTTCTGCTGGATCTCCTGCAGCTTGAACACGGAGCGCGCCGGGTAGCCTTCCTCCTTGGACTTGCGCCAGTAGTAGTCGGGCCGGCCTTTCATCGTGAGGTGACGGTAGCAGACCCGCGGGGGCCCTGCAATCGCCGCCGCTTCCCTTCCGGCGGCCGCGCTCCTTGACTCCTTCCGGGGAGGCGGCATACCTTGAGTCATGGCCAGCATCCTGCGCCGTCCCTTCCGCTACCGCTACTACAGCGCGACGATCATCCTCATCGTGGCATGCGTGCTCGTGTTCCTGTACGGGTTCGTGGCCCGCGGCCGGGGCCTGCTGTATCTCTCCCTCATCCCGAACTACGTGCTGGAGGCCGGCGCCTGGTGGCAGGTGGTCACGTACCTGTTCGTGCACGGCTCCTGGGGCCACATCTTCTTCAACATGCTCGCGCTGTTCCTGTTCGGGATCCAGCTCGAGCAGCGCATGGGAAGCTCCGAGTTCCTTCTATACTATTTCATCTGCGGCATCGGGGCGGGCGTGGCCACCGTTCTCATCAACGCGGCCACCGGGCAGGGCGACATTCCCGTGGTGGGCGCCTCCGGCGCCATCTATGCCCTCCTGCTCGGGTTTGCCGCGTTTTTCCCCGACGCGCGGATCTTCATCTTCGGGATCCTGCCCATGCGGGCGCCGGTGGCCGTGGCCGCCTATGCCGGCATCGAGATCGTCATGTCCCTCACCAGCCTCCA
>DASRZR010000228.1:0-5231 GCA_035686185.1 Spirochaetia bacterium
CCCATGTGCCAGTATTCCAGCGAAGACGGGTTTGCGAACGACTGGCACCTCGTGCACCTCGGCAGCCGGGCCGTGGGCGGGGCGGGACTCGTTCTGACAGAGGCCACGGCCGTGGAGCCGCGCGGCAGGATCAGTCCACGGGACCTCGGCATCTGGAAGGATGAGCACGTTCCCATGCTGGAGAGGATCGCCTCGTTCATCAAAGGCCAGGGAGGCGTGGCGGGCATCCAGCTGGCGCACGCGGGGCGCAAGGCTTCCGTGGACGTGCCGTGGGCCGGCGGCGCGCCGGTGGGTCCGTCCCAGGGAGGGTGGATTCCGGTGGGCCCCAGCGCCATCCCGTACGCGGAAGGCTCTCCCGTGCCGCACGAGCTTTCGGAGAAGGACATCGCGGAAGTTGCGGCGGCGTTCGCACGCGCTGCCGGGCGCGCACGGAAGGCGGGCTTCCGGGTGGCGGAGCTGCACTTCGCGCACGGCTACCTCGTGCACGAGTTCCTCTCCCCGCTTTCCAACCAGCGCAAGGACCGCTACGGCGGGTCGTTCGAGAACCGGACACGGATCGCGCGGGAGATTGCACGCGCCGTTCGGGCCGCCTGGCCCGAGGATGCTCCGCTGCTCGCGCGCCTGTCCTGCAGTGACTGGGCTCCCGGTGGCTGGGACATCGACGAGTCCGTCCAGCTTGCCGCCGGGCTGAAGGAAGACGGCGTGGATGTCATCGACTGCTCGTCCGGCGGAAACGTCCATTCCGCGAAGTTCGAATCCGGTCCTGGCTACCTCGTCCCCTACGCCGAGCGCATCCGCCGGGAGGCCGGCGTGCCCACCGCGGCGGTCGGGTTCATCACGTCTCCCAGCAGGCGGACCAGATCCTGCGATCCGGGCAGGCGGACCTCGTGGTCATGGCGCGCCAGCTCCTGCGCGAGCCGTGCTGGCCGCTTCGGGCCGCCGCGGAGCTGAAAGCCGACGGCCCGTGGCCGAAGCAGTACCTGCGGGCGCGATAGCGCTTCGCCGCTAGATTCCCAGCCGCTTCATGCCGGCCTCATCGTAGCGCGTGCCCGTGATGCGGTCCGGGGTCACCAGCCGGCCCAGCTCCGCGAGATCCGCCTCCGTGAGCGTAAGCTTCGTGGCAGCGATGTTGTCCGCAAGGTACTTCTCCCGGCGCGTTCCCGGAATGGGTATCACGTCCGTCCCGCGGGAAAGCACCCAGGCAAGCGCAAGCTGCGCCGCCGTGCAGTGAAGCCGCTCGGCGACCTTCTCCAGCCCCTGGACAAGCGGACGATTCTGCTCGAAGGCGCCTGACTTCATTCGCGGGTTGTAGCGGCGGAAATCGCGCGCGTCGAACTGGCCGGGGTCGGTGAACGCGCCGGTAAGGAATCCTCTGCCCAGCGGGCTGTACGCCACGAACCCGATGCCCAGCTCGCGGCAGGTGGAAAGGATCTCTCCTTCGGCGTCCCGGGTCCACAGCGAGTACTCAGTCTGGAGGGCGGTGATCGGGTGGACGGCGTGCGCGCGCCGGATCGTCTTTGCCCCCGCCTCCGACAGCCCGAGGAACCTCACTTTCCCCGCCTTCACCAGCTCCGCCATGGCGCCCACGGTTTCCTCTATCGGAACCTCCGGGTCCACGCGGTGCTGGTAGTACAGATCGATGTGGGACACGCCGAGCCGACGCAGGCTCATGTCGCAGGCGGCTTTGACGTATTCGGGTCGGCCCGAGATCCCGAGGAATGCGCCATCCACGCGCCGCATGTTTGCGAACTTCGTGGCGATGACCACGCGGTCCCGGAGCCCGCCGCGAAACGCCTGCCCGAGCAGCATCTCGTTGTGACCGACGCCGTACATGTCCGCGGTATCGAAGAACGTGATCCCGAGGTCCACGGCCCGTCTCAGCAGCTCCACAGACTGCCCGTCATCCGACGGTCCGTAGAACTCCGACATTCCCATGCAGCCCAGGCCGATGGCGGAGACCGCCACGCCCGACTTTCCCAACTGACGCGTGCTTACCATGTCATGAAACTTCGTTCCGCCGCTGCACGTCGTCAAGGAGAGAAATCCCCGGTCTTGGCAGGGGCTTTCATGGCCCGGTTTGCGTCGGTCCGGCGCGTCGACGGGCTTGGCACGCATAGATTGATGAAAGTTCAACAGCTCGCTATATTTGGAGCGCCCGTAAGTAAAATCTCAGGTACAGGAAGGTTGCCTTTGGCAGACGGCCACAGAGCAGCGCCTTTGAAGTGGCTGCTCCCCCTTCTCATCGCGGCACTCAGTCTCCTGCTGTCTGCATGCCCGCCACCGGTGGACAACGCCGTGGCGACGGCCGTCAGTGACAAGCTTCCGCCCACGGTAACGGTGACCAGCCCCAAGTCCGGAGATTTCTACAGCGGCACCATCGCGTTCACGGGAACGGCGACCGACGACGCGAAGAGCGCCGGGGACGGCAAGGGAACGCTCGCCTCCCTGTCGTTCGACGTCACGAACAACCCGCTGCTGAAGGGCAGGATCAAGATCGGCTCGTCCGGGACGGCCGCGGTGGACCCCACGTTCGGATCCGGGGTCATTGCGTGGGCCAATTCCACAAAGACCTTTTCATTCAGCATCAACACCGTGGGGATCACGGGCACTCTCACGGTGGAAGTCACGGCTGTGGACGCAAACGGCAACACCACGACGAACTCGGTCCAGCTCTCCATGAACACCACGGGGCCGCTGGTGGTGATGTCGAGCCCCGCCACGTCGAACTTCGTTGTGAACAGCACCGTTGTCGTCACTGGCACCGTGGCGAACTCTTCCACCGATGCGAGCTCCGCTTCCGCCATCGTGTCACTCGCGTGGACCGTTTCCGTGCTGGATGGCGGCGGCACGCTCACGGGGATCGGCACTGCCACGTCCCCGATATCGACCAACAACACCGGGTTTGGCGCAGCGTTCAACTATCCGTTCACCTACACTCCGTCCACCCGGACGTTCAGCACGCAGTTCTACATACCGAACAACTCGAACACGCAGAACAGCAACCTCACGATCACCATCACGGCCACGGACAGCAACAACAACCAGCGGGTCACGACGATTCCGCTTGCCAACAAGACGAACGTGGGGCCGAACATCATCCTGGATCCGGGAACTCCGTTCTACACGACCAATTCGTCAGCGTTCGGGACGCGTTCTGTGACGGGAACCATCACGGACTACCTCACGGTAGCTGCCGGCTCGATGAAGTACACCATCGAGTCAGCCATCAACACCACGAACAACACGGGTGAGATCCCGTTCACACCCACGTTCGACAGCAGCGGCAACTTCAGCATTCCCTATTCCTATTCCACCGCAAGCGCGGTATGGGCGAGCGGTGATCCCGTCATCATCTTCGTGGAGGTCTCGAACACCCAGGGCAAGTCGAGCAACGCTACCATCTCGCTGAGCCCGGACTCCACGCCGCCCACGATCTCCGCCATCACGATGACCTCCTCCAACGGGACGGCGGGGCTCGCGCGAAGCGGCAACACGGTCACGCTGAACTTCACGATCACGGACACCGGTGCCGGATTCGGTTCCGCCACGTATATGCCCACAGTCACGATCAAGGGAGCGGCGCCGGCGACGCTTACGAACACTTCCATGAACGCCGCGGCCACCGTCGGCACCTACTCGGCCACGTACGCCGTGCCGTCCGGTTCGGCCAACGACGGTCCGATCACGTTCTCCATCACGGCCGCGGACCAGGTGGGCAACTCCGCCAGCGCTTCCGCGGTGACGTCCGGGAGCGTGGTGAGCATCGACAACACGCCGCCCTCCGTGGTGCTCTCCGGCACGGAGAGCCCGTCGGCAACGGCCACGGATGGCATCGTGCGGCATACGCAGACGGTGACAATCACCGCCACATTCGCGGATCCGAGCGGGATCGATGAATCGGCGGCCAACCAGCCGCGCGTTACCATCGGGTCTCTCGTGTCCAGCGCGACCATGACGAAGACGGACAACCTGCACTGGACGTACGCCTGGACGGTGCCAACGGGCAACGACGGCGCGCAGCCGGTCTCGATCACGGCGTTCGACAAGGCCGGCAACCCCAGCGCCGGCGCCACCGGTGTGACGAGCTACACGATCGACAACACACCGCCGAGCCTCACGTCCGCCACGTTCTCGTCCACCGGCTGGCTGAAGCTGAATGACTCGGTGACGATCACGCTGGACCTGGCCGCTGGCGAGACGGGGCTTTCCGCGGCGACAGGCGCCGCCGTGATAAACACAAAGGACGTGGGCTCCACGCTCTCTTACACGTCCGGCGCCACTACCGCCACGCTGACGTACAAGGTCACCGACGGGCTGCACGACAAGGCGTTGAATGCGCTGCCGCTGAGCATCCAGCTCACGGATGCCGCGGGCAACACGAGCAACGTCGTGACCACGGCCGTCGGCGGAACCCCGGGCGTTGACGGCAACCCGCCCAGCGGGTACGCGGCCACGATCACCCCCGCGTTCGTGAACCTCACCAACTACACGGCAGTGCCGATGAGCTTCTCCGGCGCCGAGCTCAACGATTCCTACACCTACACGATCACGAGCACCGGCGGCGGCACGCCGGTGACCGGGACCGGCACCGTGACATCCGCCACGCAGGGCTTCGTGCTGGACCTCAGCGGCCTCGGAGACGGCACGCTGACGGTCGCGCTCACGCTCACCGACGAAGCGGGGAATGTCGGCTCCACGGTGAATACCACGAAGGCCAAGGACACGGTGCCTCCGAGTGCGCCGAACGCGCCCACTTCCAGCACGGGCGCTACCGGGATCAACGCCGCCAACTACACCGGCGGTTTCACCGTCACCGTCGGCCTGGGCTCTTCCGGGGCAGCCAACGGTGACACGCTGACGCTGCAGTTGGACGGCTCCGCGCTGCTGACGCGCGTGCTCCTTGCTTCCGACATCTCCACGGGCAGCTACACATTCTCCGTTCCTGCCAGCGACACCAACCTGGGCAGTGACGGCGCCAAGAGCTTCACCGCGCAGGTCACCGACGCGGCAGGCAACCCCGGACCGGCCGGCAGCGCGCTTCCCCTCACGCTGGACACCATCGCTCCCACGGCGCCCAACGCGCCGACCTCCAGCACCGGCACCACCTGGATCAACAAGGCCAACTACACTGGCGGGTTCACCATGAGCGTCGGCCTGGGCTCCTCGGGGGCCGCCGCCGGGGACTCCCTGCTGCTGCGCGTGGGAAGCACCACGCTGCTCACCTACACGCT
>DASRZR010000229.1:0-7237 GCA_035686185.1 Spirochaetia bacterium
GGAGGAACCGTCGAATGCGAGGCTCTGGAAATCGGGGTAAGGAAACTGCAGGTCGTTGTAGCTGTACGACGCCAGGAGAGCCCCGTCCGCGGAGAGCGCTGCCAGTTGCTGGGTGGCGGAAACCCACATGCGGCTTCCATCCCAGGCAAGGCCCACGCCGGAGCCGACGCCGCCGGGAATACTCACCGTCTTTACGAGGAAGAGCGTGCGCACGCAGGTGCCGGACCACGCACCGCTCAGCGCGGCGCCTCCGTAGGAGATGGAGTAGGTCCCCGAGGCCGTGTCGTCGGCCTGCGCGGTCCCCGAGAAGCTGATGGTCCTCGCGATGTCCCCGAACTGGATGGAGTCCCCGTCCACCGCGCCGCTCAGGGCGGCGCCGCTCATCCCGATGAGCGGGATGGAGATGGTTCCGGACAGCGATGTCCCGTTCTGAACGACCTGCGCGGTGAACGTATGCCCGGAGGAACCGGCCGCCGCGTAGGTCCCGCTCCAGGCGCCGGTGGCATCGAAGGTGCGGGAAGTGTCGCCCCCGGGGCTGCAGCCCCACAGGGATAGAATCGCCGCCAGGGCGCAGAGCCCCAGTCCGCGTGACAGGTGCATGAACGCTCCTCTTTGGTCCGTGAGTGAACCAGACGCTACCACGCGCCGGTATGCCCATCTGTCGGGAGAAAGGTTGATTCGGTCAGTCGGAGGCGCGATCGCGTGCCATGAACGAAAGTTCCGTCTTGTTGGCGGCGCCGGTCTTCTTGTAGATCCGGTCCACGTGGGTCTTTACGGTGGCAAGGGAGATGAACAGGCGGTCCGCGATGTCACGGTAGGTGGATCCGGCCGCCAGCAGGGCCGCCACCTCCCGCTCGCGCGGAGACAAGTCCAGTGCATCGAGGTCCATGGGAAGAGCGCGGACCGCCGTCGGGCCTCCGGACCGGGAGCCGCGGACGAGCAGGGGGACCGTAGTGGCCACGTACAGTCCGTTGACGATCGCATAGAAGGAAGGAAAGACCTTGATCGTGGGCGCCAGCGCTCCGGTGAGCGACGGAAACCCCCGGGGGAACAGGTCGAACACGATGAAGAACGGCAGGTAGCCCACGGACGTGAAGGTCATGCCTGCCACGATGAGAGCCCAGCGACGGCGGTCCCCGTCGGTCATGCTCTCTGCCGCATTCTTCCGGCGAATAACGACCTGAAGGAACCCCCTCAACGTGGCATACGCCACCGCCGTTCCCATGCCGGCAAACAGCACGGTGACGATGGAGGGGGGCGCCGCGCCCACCATTGCCGCGGCGCCCGCCAGCGCGGCGATCCCGGCCGTCGCCGCCCAGAGACGGTTCAGCGCGGTTTCTCGCCGCGCCGGAAAAAGGGAATGCACGAAGAACGGAAGTGAGAACACGAGGAAGGAGTCAGCCACGACGTTCACGAGGCCCACTCCCAGGGCAACCGCACCGCTCACGCCTCGGGACGAGAGGATCTGGGACCCCACCGTGAAGGACAGCACCATCAGCGTCATGCCCGCGATGAAGAGAGCGAACCGCCGATCCGGGACGGTCTTTCGCACGAAGACCGCGAGCAGGGAGACGAGCAGTCCCGCGAGCCCCACGGAGTAGCACAGCAGGTAGTACAGGAAGATCGCAACGTCCAACGCGTATCAGCCTTTTGCCTGATTTTTTGTCTGGTATCGCAGCGTGTCAACCGTCAGGGGCGGGCCTGAGCACTTTTGTGGAACAATCACGACTTTCGTTGTCGCAGCCCTACGGTTTGCCAAGGAGAGACAGTTTTCTTCGTTCGTATTTCCTTATCTTGCAGACAAATAGTGAGGTGGTCTCGTTCTGACTGGAAAGGGGCAATCCGGCACGGAGTTTGCAAGAGTACTGCTGTATGGCTGTCGAGAATGGAGGCCGAGAGATGTTCAGAGTAGTCAGGCGGCAGGCCGCCGCCAGCAGGAAGTCGGTTGCCAACGAGCTCGCTTTCCTCAGGACCTCGGCAGTGGACGAAGCGGATGCGCTGCGGATCCTCTTCGACATGATCACGACGGAAGGCCCGATCCCCGAGATCGAGTCGGGGCACGGCAAGGCAAGCTGATCGCCACCCGTGATGACCCCGACGGATCTCCGCGCGGACTCTACAGCTTCTTTTCCCAGTACATCGCGCCGGGAAGCGGATTCCGGCAGTAGGCCGGGATCTCCCGGAAGCCCATCTCGCGGTAGAGCGCCACGGCGCTTTCAAGCCGGTCCAGTGTATCGAGGCGCATGGCCCCGTAGCCCAGGGACTTCGCTTCCTGGATGACCCGCTCCGCAAGGAGCCGCCCGATCTTCAGGCCGCGATACTCCGGCCTCACGAACAACCGCTTCATCTCGCAGATGCCCGTTCCGAGCTTTCGCAGCGCCACGCAGCCCGCCGGCTCGGACCCTCCCGTGCCGGTCAGGACACGGGCCAGGAGCAGGGCTCCGGAAGGCGGCGCGTACTTGCCCGGCAGCCCCTCCATCTCCTGCTCGAAATCCTGGAACGACAGGTCAGCGCCGAGGAACTCCGCGTACTCCCGCATCAGCACCCGGGCCGTCGCGATGTCCGACGCCGTCCGCGCGTGATCGATGACCGGCGGCGTGGTCGCCCGCCGTTCCAGTATCCGTTCGGCCGATCTCAGGCACTCCACGAGGGATCGCGCCTCCGCGTCACTCAGCGAACCCAGCAGCTCCTCCGTGCGGACGTTGGAGGCCTGGTCGATCCGCGCCAGCGCTTTCCGCCCTGCGCGGGTCAGCTCCAGGACCAGGACCCTGCCGTCTTCGGGATCCCGCCGGGTAACCAGCAGCCCGTGAGCGGAGAGCTGCTTGACGAGCCGGCTCAGGTAGCCCATGTCCGCCCGCAGGTCCAGCTTCAGCCCGCCCAGTGTGTGCTGGCCCCTTCTGCCGACCTCCAGGAGCACGCGCGCTTCCGTGAGCGTGAACTCCGTGTCGAAGTGATAGCGGGTAAGCAGGCCTACCTTGTTCGTGTAATAGCGGTTGAAGTGACGGATTTCCTGGACGACGTTGCTGCGGTCCGTGGCCATGGAAGAACCGTAGTCCAGTTATTTGACTTAGTCAACTAAGTGTGGCCGCGCCCCGAGGGACGCGGCCACGACAGATTCGACTGTCTAGATGCCGGACCACCTCTGGTCAGGCATTTCGGATTCGTTCTTCACACCGCACCTCCTTTCCCCGCGTTCCCTTGCCGGGCGCGCAGGCTTCGTGATTTCCGTCCGCGCGGTCGGATCCACCCGGCCGCCGTTGCGCAACGCGCGCGGGCGGCCGGGCACAAAAAAAGCCATCAGCAGATGGCTTCCAGCATTCCCACGACTGCAAAGCCATCCACTGCAAGCTCTTGGCCTGCCGAGGCGCGGCTCCGACAATCGAATCTTCACGGAGAATAGCCGCGCGCGGTGCCGCTGTCAAGCGCCCTACAAGGCAGCCTTGAGGTATGCATCCAGGCCCGGGCCGCGGGGATGCTCCCGCGCTTCCCGCATCGTCGTTCCTTTCCCGTAAAACCCGTTCAACCCGATGGACACCCGTCCACCGAGCGCGGCCTCCGCGCTGGCCTGGAGGAATGGGAATCCGTTCCCATTCGATGTGAGCTCCAGCCCGACCGTGACCGGACGAACGCCTGCCCGGGCACCCACCGTGACCTCCGCACGGGCACCCGTGTTGCCCAGCGCGGGCACGTCGGCCCCGACGCGCAGGGTCAGGCTGTCCTCCCACTGCGCATCCATCGTCACGTCCACTGACACGTTGTCCGCGTTCAGCCAGGGGGTAACCTCCGGCCACAGCAGGCGGACCGGGCCGAGCGTTGCCCCAAGGGGCGCCACGGCTGTGCTCCCGTCCACGACGTAGCCCCACGTGCCGGCGGCGAGCGCCAGGAACCCTCCCGAGAGGGCACCCGACACCGCGTTCAGCGCTATCACGTTCGTCTGCGTCACGGAGCGGTACCCCTGCTGGGCCACCGCGTCCATGTAGGTTGTCGCATCCGACGTGATGCCGGTCACCATGAAGTAGTGGACGCCCCACAGCTTGTTCAGGACGTACGGCGCCAACTCCATTACCTGGCCCTCTCCGTCATCGATGGACCGGCTGATCTGGACCGCCGTCAGCAGGTTCGCATCGAGCCCCGCCCCGGCTACGTAGGCTTGGTCCGCCAGCGTGACGGATGCCGGCGCCTGCCAGAAGTACAGCGCCGGCTCCGCGGTGAAGTTGAACGCCTCCAGGAAGAACTGCCAGATGCCCATGCGCTGGCCGGTCGCGTTGGAAACAAGGTAGACGGAAGGGGACCCGATGGCGCGCGCTGCTTCCATGTGGCGCGAGTCATGGGCCGTCAGGGAGAAGGCCTGGTTCACGATGAGGCTGGCGTCCGTGAGCAGCGAAAAAAGTAGGGCGCGCTCCAGAATGCGCCCCGGCCCTTCCAGGGCAAACGCCTTCGTTGCCCCGTCCAGCCCCAGCAGGAAGCCGGCGTTGATGTCCCGTTGCCACGCGAGGAATGTCTCCGTGGTGGGATCCGCAAGCTCCACCATGTCGATGGAGATCTCCACGACCGCCGTCACACGGTCCGGACCCGCTGCCTCGGGAAATGCCTGTCCCGGCGCGCACGCGGCAATCCACAGGCCGGCCAGCAGGTACCTCGTCATCGCCTGCGAACCTACCGATCAATCCGGCAAAAGGCAACCGCGGCGCGGCATGGACACCGGGCGCCTCTGTTTCGCATACTCGGCGCACCATGAAGAAGATCCGGGTGGGGGTGGTATTCGGCGGAAGGTCCGCGGAGCACGAGGTTTCCCTGCAGTCCGCGAAGAACGTGCTGGAGGCGCTGGATCGGTCCCGCTACGAGCCGGTCCTGATCGGCATTGACCGGGAGGGACGGTGGAGGCTGGACGAGCAGACCAAGGCGCTGTTCGAATCCGCCCGGCCGCTTCCCAACCTCACCGCGGACCTGCCTCACGAGGTGGCGCTCGTGGCGCGGGGAGAACAGAGCCGGCTGCTGGACCTTTCCGGGGACCGGGAGCTGGGGAAGCTGGACGTGGTGTTTCCGGTCCTGCACGGGCCCTACGGGGAGGACGGGTCGGTGCAGGGGTTGTGCCGCCTGGCCAACCTGCCGTGCGTGGGCGCGGGCATCCTCGGGTCCGCCGTGGGCATGGACAAGGACGTGATGAAGCGGCTGTTGAGGGAGGCGGGGATCCCCACGGCACGGTCCGTGACGCTCCTCCGGGGTCGGTCGACGCGGGACTTCGCGTCCGTCAGCGCGGAGCTGGGAACGCCGCTGTTCGTGAAGCCGGCCAACCTTGGCTCCTCCGTCGGCATCAGCCGGGTCCAGACCGCGGCGGAATACGAGCGCGCCTGCGCCGCGGCGTTCCAGTACGACACGAAGCTCGTAGTGGAGGAGTGCATCATCGGACGGGAGGTGGAGTGCGCCGTGCTGGGCAACAGCGAGCCGCGCGCCTCCGTTCCGGGGGAGATCGTCACCGGGGGCGGCCACACCTTCTACGACTACGAGGCCAAGTACATCGACGAGCACGGCGCACGGCTCCTGATCCCCGCGCCCCTGGAGCCGGCCGTGACCGAGCGCGTGAGGCAGCTCGCCCTGCAGGCGTTCACCGTGCTGTGCTGCGAAGGGATGGCGCGGGTGGACATGTTCGTGAAAGAAAACGGGGAGGTGCTGATCAACGAGATCAACACCATCCCCGGTTTTACGCGGATCAGCATGTATCCCAAGCTCTGGGAAGCGAGCGGAGTCTCCTATTCCCAGCTCGTGGACCAGCTCATTACGCTGGCAATCGAACGCGCCGCAACAGAGAGGGAGCTGAAGACCACTCCCTGAGGGCGCCTCAGCTCGGTGAGCTGCTTCCGCCCATATCCGTCATGAACGTGGTGATGTCGTTCCAGGCCTGGGTGAACTTCACGTTCCCGGAGTCGTCATAGATCGTCAACGTCGCCTTGATCGACGGGGCAAGAGCAGAGAAGGCTGCGGATTCATCGAGTGCCGTCGGGTCCACGATCGTGCCGCTGTTCTTGGCGCTGACCGTCAGAACCAGCTTCCCGCCGACGAGCTTCCCGCTGCCGCTGTCTGTGACTGCGAACGAGAAGGCCAGCACCCCGCTCACGCCATAGTCGAACTGGAAGTTTGAGGGGACTACCTTGCCTCCGCTCGTCGCCGTTCCGCAGGAGGCCGTCCCGCCGGCATTGACCTTGACCTTGAAGTCCTTGAACGCGGAACCCGATGAGGAAAGACCCGTGGGATCGAGGACAAGGGAGACGCTTGCCTGTGCCTGGGCCGACTTCAGGTTGGTCGTGCCGCTGGTGACCAGGTCCCCGCCGTCCGTGGTGGTGGCGGAGCCGGAGAACGCAGCAGTTGCCTTGGTCAGGTACACGTACGTTCCCAGGGCGTTTCCGGACAGGTCCAGGTTCTCGTTCAGGCTCTTCGTGGTGGGGAAGTTCTGCACGTCCGTGTAGACCTTGTTGAGCTGAGTCTGCAGCGAGCTGCTGAGGTCCTTGTGCACGGCGTTGGCGAACGCCAGCACCACCTTGCCCACTGTGTTCGGGGCCGCGGTCCGGATGGACTTGCCCGAGACGCCGCTGCCAATGTTCTTGAACGTAGTGGAAAGGTCATTGAGCAGGGGGTCCGAGGACGTGATGTTGTCCATGTCGGTCTTCATCGTGCTCATGTCAGCCGGGACGTTTCCGGCAGGGACGCCGCTGGCCGTCATGGATGCCGGGGCAACCGTTCCCACGTCCGTGACATCGGACGGGCTCGTCGAGCCGCCGCCCCCGCCCGCGCAGGTTGTCAGCAGGAACGCCACCATCAGGCTGACAACCGCGAAAGACACGCGCAACACAACCTTACGGGAATACATATTTCCTCCTTACTCCATTCTGATAGGGCCTGATATGGAGGACATTTTATCCCCCGACAGGGGGCGTTTCAAGAGAAGTGGGAACGTTTTTCCCGATTTCGGGCGTTCGAATTAAAGCCGCATTAACTTTTTGAGCAGCAGCTCCCGGTTGAGGCCGAACCACGTCTTCAGCTCCTCGAACGCCTGCGCGGTCTCCGAGGCAGCCCCTGAGAGGACCAGCACGTCGTTTCTCCACCGGTACCAGAGGCAATGGAGATGGTAGGGTTTACACGAGCGTTTTTGTCGGCATTGCGTTTCCAGCATTTCTGCCAGCTCGATATGGTTTGCCTGTCCGGCAACGTAGTACACGTCATCGTCCGCAAGGCCCAGCGC
>DASRZR010000230.1:0-8032 GCA_035686185.1 Spirochaetia bacterium
GGACGCCGCCCAGGAGACGTTCGTGAAGCTCCTTCGCTACCAGCACCGCCTTACTGACGCCGCTCCTTCCAGCATGCTGTACACCATGGCAACGAACGTGTGCCTGAACCTGCTGCGCTCCCGTCGACGCCGCCCGCTGAACGTGGGGGAGCAGACGCTGGAGCGGATTGCCTCCACGGAAGACGTGGAAGGCCAGGCGCTGGACCGCGTGGAGGTGGACGGCGTGTTTCAGAACGAGCGGGCATCCACGCGGACGATGGCCGTGCTTCATTACGTGGACGGGATGACGCTGGAGGAAGTGGCCTCTCACGTCGGGCTCTCCGTGTCAGGGGTGCGCAAGCGGCTGCGTGTGTTGAAGGAACGTACGCGCGCCCGGGAGGAGGCGTAGGATGCCGGACAAGCAGAGGGTCTCCGACCTGACCCTGGAGCAGTACCACCTGGGAGAGCTGAGCGCCCGTCGGCAGCGCGTCGTGCGCCGGGAGCTCGAGCGGGACGCCCTCCTTCGCAGCCGGCTCTCGGAGATCGAGCATTCCGACGATGAGATCCGGGCCGCCTACCCGGCCGAGAAGATGGTGGCGCTCATACGGGAACGGGCGCTGCGCGAAGGGTCGGGAGAAGCCGAAGGTGACAGCCTGCCCCTGCGGGCGGGAGCGGCCCGCCGGCTGCTGCCGTTCCCCACGCTGGCGTGGGCCATCCCCGTGGCCGCCATGGTGCTCGTGCTGATCTCTCTGCCGGTGTTTCTCCGTCCCTCGGACGGGACCCGGCTCAAGGGCTCCGCGGCGCACCTGCTCGTGTTCCGTCACACCGCGGCCGGCGCAGAGGAGCTGCGTCCCGGCGCGGTGGCGCGGCAGGGGGACGTGCTGCAGCTCAGCTACGTCGCGGGAGACGCGCGCTACGGGGTCATCTTTTCCGTGGACGGCCGCGGCACGGTGACCTGGCACGTGCCGGCGGGTTACGCCGGGGGTTCCGTGCCCGCGCCGGCGCTGGACCCGAAGGGGCCGGTTCCGCTGCCGTCCGCGTACGAGCTGGACGACGCCCCCGGCTTCGAGCGTTTCTTCCTCGTGTATTCCTCTTCGCCGTTCGACGTGGCCGCGGTGGCGCGGGCGGCAGCCGGCGCATCCTCACGCGGTGACCTGCCCCTGGCGCGGGGCGTGGGGCAGTTCTCGGTGCTGGTGAAGAAGCAGGGATGATGGCATGCGACGGGTGATCCTTGGCGCTGTCGCGGCGCTGGTCCTGTCCGCCGGGCTCCCGGCGGCGGCGCACGCCGAACCGGGAGCGCCGCTGCGACGGATTGCCTTCGTGACCGGCTCCAACGACGGCGGGCCGGCCCTCCAGAAGCTGCGGTACGCGGAAAGCGATGCCCGCTCGTTTGCGGATGTCCTGGAGGACATCGGCGGGGTCAGGGCGAAGGACCTCGTCCTGGTGTCGGGCTCCTCCCTGCAGCGTTTCCAGGACGGCCTGCAGCGCGTCCACCAGATGGTGGGCTCCCCTCGGGAAATGGACGAGCGGCGGGAGCTTATCTTCTATTACTCCGGGCATTCTGACGATGACGGTCTCATCCTGGGGCCGGACCGCGTGCGGTGGGACGACCTTCGGCGCGAGCTCTCGGACATGCCGGCGGACGTGAAAGTGGCCATCGTGGATTCCTGCTCCTCCGGCTCCCTCACGCGGGCCAAGGGCGGACAGCCCCGGCCGGCGTTCCTCTACGACGCCTCCTCCGACATGAGCGGACACGCCTACCTCACGTCCGCCTCGGCGGAGGAAGCGGCGCAGGAGTCGGACCGGATCGGCTCCTCCTTCTTCACCCACTACCTCATCTCCGGCCTGCGCGGGGCCGCGGACACCGTGGGGGACGGCCGGGTGACGCTGAATGAGGCATACACGTACGCCTTCCAGGAAACGCTCGCTTCCACGGAGCGCACCCAGTACGGCCCCCAGCACCCGGCGTACGACATCAACCTGTCCGGCTCCGGGGACCTCGTGCTCACGGACCTGCGGTCCTCCAGCGGTATCCTCAAGATCTCGGAGGACGTGGCGGGACGGCTGTACTTCCGAGATTCGGACGGGGACCTCGCCGTGGAGCTCAACAAGAGCGCCGGCCAGTCCACGGAGCTGGGCCTGGAGCCCGGCGTGTACTCCGTGGTGCTGGACGGGAAAGCTTCCCGGAGGGAGGGCACCGTGCGCGTCACCGGCCGGGAGCCCGCGGTGCTCACCACGGCGAGCCTCCACGACGCGCCGCTGGACAAGTCCACCGCGCGGGGTCCGGAAGAGCAGGCGGCCGCGCCGAACAAGGAGCCTCCTCGAAAAGAGGGCGGGGCAGCCCTGGGGGCCGCGGTGGGAGAGATCGTCGGCACCACGATCGGCAACGCGGTGGACGCGGCGGTCTCCGCTGCCATGGCGGCTGCCGGTGTGGCCGGGGCCCACGTGCCAGCGGACCGTGGCGCGCCTTCCGGCGGCACGGGCGCCGAGGCCGGGGGTGACTCCGGGGACACCGGGCCGGGACCGGATGGGTCGTCCTCTTCCGGGCTGGAGCGCCGGCCGACTCCCCAGGTTTTCGAGCTGGGAATCGTGCCGGACTTCGGGAATGGCGTCTTCTCCTCCCACGTGGACCACGTGGTGGGGCTGAACCTGCTGGCCGGCAGCTCCGGCTCCTCCTACGGCTTCGAAGTCGGAGGGCTTGCCAACTTCGAGTCCGGAGAGGTGATCGGATTCCAGGCCGCCGGCCTCGTGAACGCCTCCCTGGGGCCCGTGACGGCCTACCAGACCGCGGGCCTGGTGAACTACACCCGGGGGAGCGTCGTGTTCTTCCAGTCGGCCGGCCTCGTGAACGTCGGCGCCTCCCTCGTGGGCGCCCAGTCCGCGGGCCTGGTGAACGTGGTGCAGGGCAGCACCATCGGCGGCCAGGTGGCGGGGCTCGTCAACTGGTCCGGCCTGGACGTCATCGGCGCGCAGGTGGCCGGCGTGGGCAACTGGGCGGGCGCCGACGTGTCCGGCGCGCAGATCGCCGGCGTGGCTAACTGGGGTCGGTCCGTCCGCGGTCCGCAGATCAGCGTGATCAACGTCGCAGATTCGGTGACGGGGGTCCAGGTAGGCGTGATCAACATCGCCGGCCACGTCACCGGCGCGCAGGTGGGCGTGCTGAACATCTCCCGGGAGATCGACGGTGTCCCGCTGGGCCTCCTTTCCATTGAGGAACGCGGGCGCCACGCGCTGGACCTGTGGGTGGACGCGGACGGCGTCCCCTACGTGGCGCTGTCACTGGGGACCCGCTACCTGTACACCGTGCTCAGCGCCGGCTGGCGATCCGGCTCCAGTCCCGCCACGTGGTCATTCGGCGCAGGCGTGGGCGGCCGGGCATCGTTTCAGCGCACGTTCGTTGACGCGGACATTTCCATGGTGGCCGAGCAGAGCGGAGCATCGTCGTGGGACGGCTCGCCGGAAGGCTTCCTGTACCCGCGCTTCAAGGCGGTGCTCGGCTACCAGGTCTCGTCGTGGCTGGCGCTGGACGCCGGCGTCTCGGTGCGCATTCTCGTGCCGAGCCTTTCCTCCTCCCTGGACGGCTACAACCCGCGTCGCGCGGTCCTGCAGCCGTCTCTCGTCGCGGGAGTGCACCTCGGATGAAACGACGGACGCTGTTCGCGATTGTCCTCCTGGCGGCCGTTCCTGCCGCGCTTGCCGTTGCCGGGGGCGCCGGCGGGGTAGGGTTCTCCGGCCAGCTCTTCGATCCGTCCCTGTCCAGCGCGGACCTCGGCATGAGCGCCACCACCGGCTTCGGATACGGTGTGGACGATGAAGGCAGCCGGGTAGGCGGGTTCGGCACGTCGTTCCTGTCTGAATCGGGAAGCGTGGCGGGCGGCGTGGGCGGCATGCTCGTGGGCCGGGAGCTCCGTGCCGGACCGTTCACCCTGGCATTCACGTTGTGGGGAGGACTCGGAGGCGGCGCCTGGGCTTCCCGCGGATACTTCCTGGGTTACGGTTCCGCGCAGGCCGAGCTCGGCGTGTGGATCCTGCCGTGGATGCAGGTCATCGCGTACGTGGGATATGAGGCCCTGGGCAACCTGGTGCCCGGCCCGCCGTTTTCCGAGGCCTTTCTTCGCACGCCGGTGCTCGGATTGCGCGTGGCGTGGGGATCCCCCTGACCCGCCCGCCTGCATAACGCAAAATTAGTTTGCCCCGGGGGGCGAAAAAAGTAACTTAGTGCGTGGTCCCTACGAAGAAAGGCCAGCTCCCGGAAGAGCCGCCGTCTGACTGGCAGCTCCTCCGCGCGTGGCTCATCCGTACCTGGGGCAGGCACAGGACACTCATCCTGTTCGGCACCAACATCCTGTCCATCGTTGTCGGAATCCTGGTCTACCACGCGCTGCAGCCGGCTCCCCAGCGGCTCACCCAGCGCGATATCGACGCGGCAGTGGCGCGCACGCTGGAGAAGACGCCTCCTCCTCCCTCCCACGCTTCCCTGGCCTACGCGGCGGTCCAGGAGTCGGTGGTCACCGTCCAGGCGCAGACGAAAAGAGGCGGCGCCACCACCGCCACGCTGGGGGCCGGGGTGGTCATCACGGAGACCGGCATGATCCTCACGTGCCTGCACGTGGTGGGAGACGCCCCGCAGGTCAGCGTGACGTTCGCCGACGGGACACAGAGTGATGCCCTGGTCACCGTGCGCCTGCCGGAGAAGGACCTGGCGGTCCTGAGCGCGCTGAAGCCGCCGGACGAGCTGAAACCGGCGACGCTCGCCCCTTCCTCCACGTTGCGCGTGGGAGACGAGGTGATTGCCGTGGGCAATCCCTTTGGCGTCATCGACTCCGTGTCGGACGGCGTGGTCTCCGGCCTCGGCCGCCAGTACGTGTCCCACCAGACGGGCGCGGAGCTGCGCAACCTCATCCAGTTCGACGCCGCGGTGAACCCCGGCAACTCCGGCGGCCCGCTCCTCAACCGGGACGGGGAGGTCGTGGGAATTGTCGCTTCCCTCCTGAACCCCACGCGGGAAGACGTGTTCATCGGCATCGGGTTCGCCATTCCCATTGACGACACCGGCGGGGCCATCGGCCTGCCGCCGGTATAGGAGACACGCCCGTGCAGTACGAGCAGGATTCACTGTTGATCGAGCAGGCGCGCACCATGGAGCAGATCCTCTACGAGGTGAAGAAGGTCATCGTGGGTCAGGACCACCTCCTGGAGCGGGTGCTGATCGCGCTGCTGTCCGAAGGACACCTGCTGGTGGAGGGCGTGCCCGGACTCGCCAAGACGCTCACCGTCAAGACGCTCGCCTCCGCGGTGCGCGGGATCTTCAAGCGCATCCAGTTCACGCCGGACCTCGTCCCGGCGGACCTCGTGGGCACGCGCATTTACAACCAGAAGACCGGGGACTTCAGCACCTCCCTGGGGCCGGTGTTCGCCAACCTGCTGCTGGCGGACGAGATCAACCGCGCGCCGGCCAAGGTGCAAAGCGCCCTCCTGGAGGTGATGCAGGAGAAGCAGGTCACCATCGGGGGAGAGACCTTCCGTGTACCGGATCCGTTCCTCGTCATGGCCACGCAGAACCCCATCGAGACGGACGGCACCTACCCGCTGCCCGAAGCCCAGGTGGACCGTTTCATGATGAAAGTGATCGTCGGCTACCCGTCAGAGGCGGAAGAGTTCGTGGTGGTGCAGCGCGTCACCGGCGTGACGGCGGAGCCCGTCTCCGTCATCACCACGGAGCAGGTACTGGCCCTGCGCGCGGCGGCCAGCGCGGTGTTCGTGGACCCCATCCTCATGCAGCACGCCGTGCGCCTGGCCACCGCCACGCGGGTGCCGGACCGCTACGGCCTCACCGACATCGGTCGCTACATCCTCTACGGGGCCAGCCCCCGCGCGTCCATCAACATGATCGTGGCCGCCCGGTCTCTCGCGTTCGTACGCGGGCGCACCTACGTGATCCCGCAGGACGTGACCGACGTGGTGCATGACGTGATGCGTCACCGCATCATCCTTTCCTACGAGGCGCTCTCCGACGGCGTGAGCTCGGATGACATCATCCAGAAGGTGATGCAGGCCGTGCCCGCCCCCGCGCAGGTGCTCCAGGGTCATGCCGCGGGCGCTGTCTGATCCCGAGCGCGTCCTGCAACGCCTGGACTGGACGGTCATCCGTCGGCTGGACGGCCTCCTGCAGGGAAACTACCGCACGCTGTTCCGTGGTTCCGGCATGGAGATGGCGGAGCTGAGGGAGTACCAGCTCACGGACGACGTGCGCGCCATAGACTGGAACGTGACCGCGCGCCTGCAGACCCCGTGGGTGCGCCTGTTCCTGGAAGACCGTGACATCACGGCCTGGTTCCTGCTGGACCTGAGCCCGTCCGTGGACCTTGGCGGCCTTCGCGCGGCCGGGGCCCCGGCGCAGAAGCGGGACATCCTCGTGGACTTCACGGGCGTGCTGGCCCGGCTCCTGACCCGGCACGGCAACCGTGTGGGAGCCATGGTGTTCACCGGCGCGGACCTTCACGTGATACCCGCCAAGGCCGGGCGCCTGCACGTGCTGGAGCTGATCCATCGCCTGCGGGACTTCCCCGCCGCCTCCCGGGCGCCGCGCACGGACCTGTCCGAGCTCCTGGCTTCCGCGATGCGCGTGATGGGACGTCGTTCCCTGGTGTTTCTCGTCTCCGATTTCCTCTCCGTGCCCGGGTGGGACCGGCAGCTTGCCATGGTGGCCGCCCGACACGAAACGGTTGCCGTGCGCCTGGCGGACCCGATGGAAGGGGAGCTTCCCGACATCGGCCCGCTGGTGCTGGAGGACGCGGAGACCGGCGAGCAGCTCCTGGTGGACACGCATGACCGCCGGTTCCGACGCCGCTTCGCGGAGCTGACGCGCCAGCGGAGGGAGGAGCTGCAGTCCGGGCTCGCCCGCGCGGGTGTGGACCTGCTGCCGCTGTCCACGGATGGGGACCTGGCCCGGGACCTGGTGCGCTTTGCGGAGTCCCGGGCCCGGCGGCGCTCCACTCGCTTGCCGCGCGGGCTGCCGCGCGCGCTGGCGGACGGAGGAGCCCGCCCATGAGCCTGCAGTGGCCGTCCCTGCTGTGGCTTCTTTTCCTGATTCCCGTGCTCGTGCTCGCGTACCTGTGGATGCTGCGGCGCCGGCGCCGGTTTGCCGCGCGCTACGCCAGCCTGCTGGTGGTGAAGGACGCGCTGGGCAAGGGTCCGGGGTTCCGACGCCACGTCCCCGTCATCCTGTTCCTCACGGGGCTCGCCATCGGGATCTTCGCGCTGAGCCGCCCGCAGGCCACCGTGACGCTGCCGTCCAACCGCGGCACGGTGATCCTGGCCATCGATGAGTCCGGCAGCATGCGGGCGCACGACATCAAGCCCAGCCGCATCGAGGCGGCCAAGGCGGCAGCGCACCGCTTCGTGGAGAAGGAGCCTCGTCGCGTGAGGGTGGGAATCGTGGCGTTTGCCGGAACCGCCGCGCTCGTGCAGGCGCCGACCACGAACAAGGAAGACCTGTACGCCGCCATCGACCGGCTGTATACGCAGCGGGCCACCGCCATCGGCAGCGGGATCCTCGTTTCCCTGGGCGCGATCTTCGAGGACGAGAAGCGCGCGCAGGAGGATGCCTCCGGACAGGCGGCCGGCGCCAACGGCCCGGATCCCAACGGGCAGGGCCAGCAGGATCCTTCCGCTCTTCCCAACCCCGATCAGCCGCTGGGCACCCAGCAGGATCAGGCGCCGCAGCCCGCGCCGGTGGCGCCCGGCTCCTACGATTCCGCCGCCATCATCCTGCTGACGGATGGGCAGAGCAACACGGGGCCGGACCCGCTGGATGCGGCGCAGCAGGCCGCGGACCGCGGCGTGCGCGTGTTCACCGTGGGGATCGGGACCACGCGGGGAGACATCGTCGGCATGGAGGGACGGAGCTTCCGCGTGGCGCTGGACGAGGACACGCTGAAGAAGATCGCGCACAACACGGCGGCCAGCTACTTCAAGGCTTCCGACGAAGGCGAGCTGATGCGGATCTACGACGCGCTCAGCGTCCGCCTGGTCATGGGCAAGGACCAGACGG
>DASRZR010000231.1:0-2082 GCA_035686185.1 Spirochaetia bacterium
ATCGAGATCGGCAGGAGACTGGAGCGACGGGCGGGATAGGCGCGCGGGCTATCGCGGCGACCAGAACGCCGTGTCCCCCGCGGCCAACAGCCTCGGCTGCGTGTTGCCGTCCGCGTGGGACACGAACACGCCGGGAGAGCCGTCCGGGGTTACCGCGGTGAACGCCAGGAAGCGGCTGTCCGGGGACCAGATGGTGGACGATCGCTGGTACTGGTCGAAGAACGGCAGCACGTTGAAGAATCCGCGGCTGGGCGGGAACCGGGCAATGGTCCAGGTGCGGCCCGACGCCACGTCGTACCCCATCAGCTTCACGTACGCCAGGTTGTCGCTCTGGGCAAACATGGGGTCCACCGTTTCCGCGGTGTCCGGCACCAGGAACGCCAGGCTGCGGCCGTCCGGCGCCCAGAAGAACTCCACCACCGGCTCTTCCTTGACCGTCTTCTTCTCCCCGTCCTTTTCGATATCCAGCACCGTCAGAAGCCCGAGGGGAACGGGCTGGAGGCGAAGCGCGGCGAGATAGGCCAGGCGGCGCCCGTCGCGGGAGAAGGCCAGGAAGATGCCGCCGCGGTCCGTCGCCACCGTGCGGTCCCCCGAACCGTCGGCCGCCGCGATGTGCAGGGTGGACACTGCCTCCGACGTCGAGGCGTACACCACGCTCTTCCCGTCCGCCGTGAAGCTGGGAGCCTGGAATACCCCGGGATCCGCCTTGATGACCGCGCGCGTGATCTCGGTCCCGATGCTGAGCAGGGAGAGCCTCTCTCCGTCCGCCCCGGGCTGGCCGATGTTGGCGTGCTCCACCAGCGCGCGGCTGTCCGCGCGCCAGGCCCAGTAGAACGGCGAGCCGCGGTCCAGCGACCGGTAGGCCCCCTCCCTGCCGGCGGTGGCAACGCCGAGCTCGAGCCCGCCCTCCGGGTCCACCGAGGAGAGGGTGCTCACCAGGCGCGAGTCCGGGGACCAGTAGAGGTAGAACGGCCGCAGGTGCGAGCCCGACAGCAGGCGCGTGAGGTGCGTGCCGTCCCGCGCTGCGCTGAACAGCGAGGCGTCCGTGACCTGGTTCGCCGAGTTGACGGTCATCCGGGTGAACGCGACCTGCCGCCCGTCCGGCGCCCACGTGGGAGCATCGTACGCTACCTGCCCGTCCGCTTTCGGCCCCGCGTCCGACGTGAGCGCGCGCGATCCGCCGCCCTTCTGGTTCACCACGTGCACGTTGCCGTCCGGGGCGATGTAGACGATCAAACCGGCGGGCCGTTCGAAGAACTTGAGGAGCGGGCTCTGTGGCATCTGGGCGCCGTGCGGGGAGCAGGAGGTGAGCACCACGGCGCCGAGGGCCAGCGCGGCAGGCACGGCGGCACGAATCCACGTTCTCACCCGCATGCTGTACAGAAGGTAGCGGTATTCGGGCCGATCGCCTACAATCCCCCCATGCAGGAAGCGGAGGCACGCCGGCAGATCGTGGAGGCCGGCAGGAAACTGCGCGACCGGTTCTTCGTGGCGTGGAACGACGGCAACATCAGCGCCCGGCTTTCCGGGGAGCGAATCCTCGTCACCCCCAGCGGAGTGAACAAGGGAGACGTCACCGAGGACCAGGTGCTGGTGGTGGACCTCCAGGGCAAGGTGCTCTCGGGGACGCTGAAGCCGAGCTCCGAGACGAAGATGCACCTGGGCGTCTACCGGGCGCGCCCGGACGTGGATGCCATCGTGCACGCGCACCCGCCGGCGGCCACGGGTTTTGCCGCCTGCAGGGTACGACTGGACCAGGACGTGATCCTGCCGGAAGTGATCTTCGGGCTGGGAAAGATCGGCTTCGCCGAGTACGGGACCCCGACCACGGACGAGATCCCGCGCGCGGTGGTGAAGGAGATCCCGGGCTGCGAGGCGCTGCTGCTGTCCAACCACGGCGCGCTCACCGTGGGAAGCGACGTCACGCAGGCCTACTACCGCATGGAGGTGCTCGAGATGTATGCGCGGGTGCGGCTGGTGACGCGGATCATAGGGCAGCCGGCGCCGCTCAGCGCAACGGAGGTGGAGGCGCTGCACCGAGTGCGGCAGGAGCAGGGGTGGGGCCCGAAGGGCGCCGCCCTG
>DASRZR010000232.1:0-5654 GCA_035686185.1 Spirochaetia bacterium
ACCGCGTGGGAGCGCATCCACATCACGGCGGACGAGGGTGTGTTCCAGGAGTTCTCCGCGGATATCGAGACTGCCAACCCCCTGGAGTTTCCCGACTACGAGAAGAAGCTCGAGCAGGCGGCGCAGAAGACCGGCGTCAAGGAAGCGGTGGTGACCGGCCTGTGCACGGTGGACGGCCGCGAGGTGGTCCTCGCCGTGATGGACTTCCGCTTCATCGGCGGCAGCATGGGCTCCGTGGTGGGAGAGAAGATCATGCGCGCCATCCTGGTGGGCGCCGAGAAGAACGTGCCGGTGATCGTCTTCACCGCGTCGGGAGGCGCCCGCATGCAGGAGGGGATCCTCTCCCTGATGCAGATGGCCAAGACGGCCGTGGCCACGCAGGCGCTGGAGAAGGCGCGCTGCCCCTACTTCGTGGTGCTCACCGATCCCACCACGGCCGGGGTGCTCGCCTCCTTTGCCATGCTCGGTGACGTGACCATTGCCGAGCCGGGCGCGCTCATGCGGTTTGCCGGCGCGCGCGTGGTGGCGGGTACCATCCGGGAGAAGGTGCCGGACAACTTCCCGTTGTCCGAGTACCACGAGGAGCGCGGATTCATCGACCTGGTGGTGCCGCGCCAGGAGCTGAAGAAACGCCTCGGGTTTCTCCTGAAGACGCACCTCGTGCCGACGGGAGGCAAGGCATGAACGAAAACCCGCTGAGGGAGAAGATCGCGGAGCTGAAAGGCCTGGCGGAGAAGCTGAACGTCGACGTCACGCGCGAGATCACGGAGCTGGAGCAGAAGGTGAGGGCCGCGCTGGCCGGGTCCGCCGCCGGCACCGCGGCGCCGGAGAACGGCGCCTGGAAGCGCGTAGAGCTTGCGCGGCATCCCGAGCGGCCCACCACGCTGCAGTACGCAACGCGGATCTTCGACGAGTTCGTCGAGCTTCACGGGGACCGGACCTTCGGAGATGACCAGGCGCTGGTGGGGGGCATCGGGATCCTGGACGGGAGACCCGTCACGTTCTTCGGCCACCAGAAGGGCCAGAACATGAAGGACAACCTCCGACGCAACTTCGGGATGGCCCACCCGGAGGGCTACCGCAAGGCGCTCAGGCTGGCCCGGCAGGCGGCGAAGTTCGGGCGGCCGATCATCTCGTTCATCGACACCCCGGGGGCCTATCCGGGCGTCTCGGGAGAAGACCGGGGGATCAGCCAGGCGATTGCCGCGAACATGAAGGAGTTCGCCGTTCTTCCGGTTCCCATCGTGGCCGTGGTCCTGGGGGAGGGCGGGTCCGGCGGGGCCATCGGAATCGGCGTGGCGGACATCGTGCTGATGATGCAGAACGCCTACTACTCCGTGATCACGCCGGAGGGATGCGCGTCCATCCTGCTTCGAGACTCGTCCCGTGCACGGGAGGCCGCCGCGCTCCTGAAGCTTACCCCGCAGGACCTGCTGCGCTTCCGGGTGGTGGACCGCGTGGTACAGGAACCGGAGGTGGGCGCGCACCGGGACCCGGACGGGGCAGCCGCCGCGCTGAAGGCGGACATCCTCACGTCCCTCGCGGTGCTGGGACGCCGCAGCACCGAGTCCCTGCTGTCCCTGCGCAATGAGAAGTTCCTCAGCCTCGGTGTGTTCCAGGAGGAAGAGGCGCGCCGACGGGGCCTGATAGAAAGGGTCCGGGACTTCTTCTAGCCCGCGCGCGTCGAAGGAGCTCCGGCTCCTCCGGCTTCAGAGAATGCCGAACTTCTTTCCGGCCTTGCCCGCCACCTCGAGGATGCGGTCACACTCCTCGTCCGTGTGGATGGCCATGTACGAGGTCCGTATCAGCGTGCTGTCCGGCGGAACCGCGGGGCTCAGCACCGGGTTGGTGAACACGCCGCCGTCGAACAGCTCGCGCCAGAAGTGGATGGTCTTTTCCATGTCGCCGATGAGCAGCGGCACCACCGGGGTCTCCGCCACGCCCACGTTGAATCCCAGGGACTTGTAGCCGGCGATCATCTTGCGGCCAATGGCCTGCAGCCGGCGCACGCGCTCGGGCTCTTCCTCGATGATCTTCAGGCAGGCGTCCACGGAGGCGATGGTGGCCGGAGGCATGGAGGCGCTGAAGATGAGCGGCCGCGACTGGTGCTTGATGAAGTCCACCACCTCGTGCTCCCCGGCCACGAATCCGCCGAGGGAGCCGAAGCTCTTGGAGAACGTGCACATGATGATGTCGGCGTAGTCCTTCACGCCGTAGTGCTCTTCGCAGCCCCGGCCGCTATCCCCGATCACGCCCAGGGAGTGCGCCTCGTCCAGGTACAGGCGGGCGTTGTACTGCTTGCACAGCTCCCGCAAGCGGGGGAGCTTCACGATGTCCCCCTCCATGCTGAACACCGCGTCCGTCACCACCATCTTGGCCGCGTCCCTCGGCTCCTCGGCCAGGAACTTCTCCAGGCTGTCCATGTTGTTGTGCTGGTAGCGGTGCACGCGCACGCGCCCGCGGATGCCCTGGGACATGAACAGGCCGTCCATGATGGAGGCGTGGTTCAGCTTGTCTGAGAAGACGTGCTCGTCCTTGCCCACCAGCGCCGTGATGGCGCCCAGGTTCGTCTGGTAGCCGGTGCTGAAACACAGCGCGCTGGGCCGCCCGACGAAGTGCGCCAGCCGGGACTCCAGCTCTTCATGCAACGCCAGGGTCCCGTTCAGGAACCGGGAGCCCGAGCAGCTCGTTCCCCATTTCCTTGTCGCCTCGATGGCGGCTTCCTTCACCCGGGGGTCCCACGAGAGGCCCAGGTAGTTGTTGGAGCCCGCCATGATGAGCTCCTTGCCTTCGATGACGACCCGCGTCCCGCGGCTTTCCTGGATGGGAAGGAAGTACGGGTACAGCCCCTTTTCCTTCGCTTCCTTGGCCGTGTCAAAGCTGTAGCATTTGTCGAAGATGTCCACGCGCCCTCCTCGGTGTCGTCGAACCGCCCATAGTGATACAATGCAGGCGCCCGGCGTGTAAAGGCGCGTTGTCTTCCGCTTCCGGGGTCGAAGAGACCTCGCGGGCTACTCGGAGAGCAGGGAGTCGAACAGCCGGGCCCGCTCCGCGCTGGTCCACGCGGGTCCGTCGATGCCGATCTTTCGGCCCACGATGTGTCCGGACTTGTCGATCAGGTAGTTCGTCGGGATGGCCCGCGCGTCGTACAGGCTCGTGCCGCCTACTTCTCCGGTGGTGTCCAGGAGCACGGGGAACGTGTACCCCGTGCGGCTGACGAACTGGGACACGGTGGCTTTGTCTTCCATCATGTCCACGGCCACCACCTCGAAGCCCCGGCCCTTCAGCTTCTGGTACATCGTCTGCATGTCGGGCATTTCCTGCTTGCACGGACCGCACCATGTGGCCCAGAAGCTCAGCAGGACCACCTTCCCCTTGAAGGAGGAGAGACTCACCTTGGAACCGTCCAGGGACTCCAGCGTGAAATCCGTGGAGAGGATGTCCCGGGTGGGGACGTCCATGCCGGCCTTCTTCAGCTGGTCACTCAGCACCTGGGGGGAGACCGGCACGCGAGCCACGGGAGCCCGGCCGGGAGAGCAGGAGGCAAGCACCAGGGCAAACGGGAGAAGGAAGGGAAGCAGCCGCAAGCCGGCCCTTTGTGCGTTGATCATGGCGAATCAGAAGATAGTGATCGATGCGGGGTCCGGCAACGCTCGAGGCAGAAGCAGGCCCAGGCACAGCACGAGCGCGTTGTAGAGGCCGTGGGCAATGGCCACGACGTGCAGGCTGCGTCTTCGTTGCCAGGCGGCGGCCAGGATGATGCCCAGCGCGGCCGTGATGCCAACGGCCAGGAGCCCCTCGTAGAAATGGCCGGTGCAGAACAACAGGGTGGAGCCGGCCACGGCGGCATAGGCCGGCACACCAAGCTCCTCGAACCGGCTGAGCAGGTAGGCACGGAAGAAGAACTCCTCCCGGTAGCCCGCCACGACGCCAAAGAGGAAGGCCAGCGGGATCTGCTGGGGGCCGGCGAGGCCCCAGCGGAAGCCCTTTCCGAGCCGGTGCGCGACGTCCCCGGGAAGCGCCAGGACCAGTGCGACGAACGGCGTAATGGCGGCGAAACAGGCAAGGACCAGCAGTCCCGTTCGCAGGGCATCGCTGACGGTAAACGGCACGAAGCCCCACCGGGAGCCGGGCGTGGAACCCGGCACGATCACCACAAACGCCATGAGCAGGAATTGCGGCAGGCCCGCGAGGATGGACTGCATCATCAGGGGGTTCGTCAGCGACACCGACGGGGCCGCCAGGGAGCCCTGTGCAAGGTAGCCCGGAAGGAAAAACGCGCAGAAGAAAAGGGTCATCTCCCCCAGAATCAGTGGTTTCTTCATCCGTCCTGCCATTCACGAAAGGTATGGAACTATAGGGCCCTTTTCACCATAATAATAGACAGCCTATGGTCATCCTGGTTGTTCTGCTGGCCCTCGCGTTTCTCGCGGTGCTTGCGGTGATCCTTCTCCGCCGGGCGGGTGGAGGACGGTTCCCGTGGCTGCAGTTCTACATGAAGGGGCGCGAGTCCGGTTTCCTCTTTCACGAAATAAACCTGCTTCGGCGCGTTTCCACTGACAACAAGATAGAGAATCCGACCGCGCTGTTCTGGTCAATGAAGCAGCTCGACAAGGCGCTCAAGGGCACGATCATCAAGTACCGGGCCCGTTCCCAGGAACAGGACCCCGAATACAACCTGCTCCTGTCCAAGCTGTTCGAGCTGAGGAAACGCGTGGAGTTCGATCAGCCCAAGTACAAGATGGGGATCAAGAGCTCCCGCAAGCTCATGCCCAAGCAGTCTCTGAGGATCACGCTGCCCGGCCTGGGTCCGTTCTACTCCACAGTCGTGGAGAACCTCACCCGGTACATGGCGGTGTCCCGGCCGCAGGGGCCGAAGCTTCCGGACGGCTTCAGTTGGAAGAACCAGAAGATCGGTGTCTACCTCTGGCGGGCGGAGGATGCCGGGTACTTCTTCCAGACGAAGGTCCTGGAGGACTTCATCGAGCGCAAGTATCCCATCGTGCACATCGCCCACTCCGACAACCTGGTGCGGACCCAGAAGCGCAACTCCCTGCGGGTGGAAACCGACATGTCCGCGGAGCTGTTCCCGCTGAAGTCCATCGACAACGCGAGCGAGAGCCCCGAGCAGTCCCGGGGCCTGAGATGCCGCCTCGCGGACCTCTCCGAGGGCGGGGCCGCGATCCTCATCGGCGGCAAGGCCCGTGTCGGCCTGCCGATCAAGCTCCAGTTCACCCTCGGGGACACGCCCGTGACGATGAGCGGCGTGGTGAAAGGCATCACCTTCGACGAGAAGAAGAACCGCTCCCTGCTGCACATGCAGGCGGCCGCCCCGGCCACGCCGACCCGCAACCGGATCCTGACCTACGTCTACAACCTGTTCGGCGAGCGGGAGACGATCGTTGCCGGCAGGAAGCCGGAGGCGGCGCGGGAGAGCCCATCGGGCGGGATCACGCTGAAGGCGGGGCCCGCGTCCCCGTCGGGCGGGCCGGGACCGTCTGCCGCCGGTCCGTCGGCCATCCCGCCGCGTCCCACGGCCGGACGCCCGTGACGCTGGACCGGCCGTTCCCCGCGGGTGCCCGTGGTTGCCACGGCAGGACGCGCCGGATAGAATGTCTGCCAAGAGGGAAGGTACAATGAGACGTTACGTCGTC